>JAPOXY010000271.1 GCA_026706845.1 Gemmatimonadota bacterium | reverse complement strand
TTTCCAGTTTTCGTCGCTTCGTTCGCTTGTGTGCCGGGCGCGTGGGGCAACTGGCCAATCTCTCGGCTCTGGGCGCAGATGCTGGCGTTTCTCACACTACAGCGCGACACTGGCTGACGGTCCTGGAAGCGAGCTATGTGGTTTTTCAACTTCCGTCGTTTTACGCCAATATTCGCAAGCGGTTGGTCAAGTCTCCCAAGCTGTACTTCTACGATGTCGGGTTGGCGAGCTATCTCATAGGTATTGAGCATGCTGGACAGGTTGCCACCCATCCGCTCCGCGGGGCGCTGTTTGAAAATGCGGTTGTGGTGGAGACTCTCAAGCACCGTTTCAATCGAGGCTACCGGTCCAATTTGTCTTTTTTTCGAGACGCCCGGGGGTTGGAGTGCGATCTTCTGTATGAGAATGGCAATGGTCTTTGTGCTATTGAGATCAAGTCTGGTGCCACGATTGCCTCTGACTATTTTAACGCGCTCAACCGGATTGCAAAGGTACTGCCGCAAATTTCCGGCAAAGTAGTCGTCTATGGAGGTACAGATCGGCAATCTCGACGAGATGGTGAGGTGGTGCCGTTGTCCGGACTGGATGAAATGCTCGAACAGTTCGAGCGCCAGAGACTGTGATCGCGCGATGCGTGATTGCACTTTATTGTGAATCCTTTTATTTTTTGGAGATATTCTTATGGCACTTAAAGTTGGCGTTGTTGGTATGGGTGGTATTGGCAATCGGCATGCAGGCTGTCATGCAGAAGACGATCTTGCAGATCTCGTTGCGGTGTGCGATGTTGTCAAAGAGTCCGCGGATAAGGCTGCGGAAAGACACGGTGTTAAAGCTTATTATAGTCTCAAAGATATGTTGGAGAACGAGGATCTGGATATTGTCGATGTCACGACCGGAGGAAATGAGAATGGCAGTTGGCACTATGAACCGACGATGGAGGCTCTCGCCGCTGGCAAACACGTTCTGTGTGAAAAACCCCTGTCCAACGATATTGATGAAGCCCGCGATATGGTCGCTTATGCCGCAGAACAAAATTTGTACCTCGGCTGCAATCTCAACCATTATTTTTCTCAACCGGCGGACAAGGCGCGGGAATATATCGCAGAAGGCAAAGTGGGCGAACAAATTTACTGTATTCACAAGATGGGTTTTGCAGGTGGTGAAGCGACTTATAGACCAGGCAAAGGGCCGAAGTCGTGGGGACATCCCTATTTTCACGTCAAGGCTTTTCTCACGCATCCTTTCAGCGTGATGCGCGATTTTTGCGGCAATATCACCCATGTGCAGGCATTTTTTGACCGTCCCAGTTTTCGCAAGCAAGCGGGCGATCTCATGATTTCCCTCAATAGTATTCACGTGCGTTTTGAAAGCGGTGCTATGGGTTATTTGCTGAGCCAGCGCGGTGATGTCACTTTTGGTCTGGGCGGCTGGTGGAGCGTTGAAGTGGCGGGTACGCTCGGGACTTTTTGTATTGAGAATTGCGTTGAAAAAATTACTTTCTGGCCCGCGCCCGGCACAGCGCCTATGCCGGAGAATATGTCGCACGGTGCCGCGCCCGATCCCATTGTGGATGATACGGGGATTACTGACTTTGGCTCCACTTTTCCCAATCGCATCCACGCTTTTCTCGAGGATGTCACCAATGGTGTGCCCAGGGAAGAACTCCGCGCTTCGGGTCACGATGCGCTCGCTGCCCTCGAATACACATGGGCGGCGATTGAATCCTATGAAAATGGCGGTGTGCTCGTCACACCCAATCCCCTGCCTTTGCTCAAACGAGATCCGATGACTTAAAAAGCAAAAACAGGACCAGATTCAAGTGTCCCGTTTTTTGTTGTATTCCACTCTTGCAAATTCCATGCCAGTCCCTTTTGTAGATTAAGAAATAGTTGTAAAATCGGTGCAAGAGGCTTATGTTATCGCATTCAAAGAATATCCAATCTCATTTAACAAAGGAAGTAGCTATGAACCTAAGGGAAGAAATCAAAGACGATATCGCGATTATTACCCTTACAGGTGAACTGATGGACGGTCCTGATGTTATGCCGTTTCACGACCACATCAAGCAACTCGTTGCAAGTGGCACCAATCGCGTGATTGTCGATTTTTCTGCTGTCAGGTGGTTTGGCAGTGCAATGCTCGGGGTTCTCACCGCATCTCTGGCGACAGTTAAGGCTGCAGGTGGCGATTTGCGTCTGGTGGGTATTACCAGAAGAATCGAGAGCATTCTCATGGTTACGTCTCTGGCTTCGGCTTTTCAAACGTTCAGAACGGTGAACCGCGCTATGGTCAGTTTCAGGCATGAGTAAACGACCATCCGCAGAGCGGATGGCTTTTGACAATTGACGATGTCACATTCTGAACTCACTCGCAGCGTTCGATTGTATCCGATTTATGCCCCCTTAACGCAGGCGTATTTCTGGTTGCCCGTCTTTTTTCTCTATTTTAACCAGCACATGCCCATTGAGCAGGTGCTGCGTCTCGAAGCCATTTATTATGTTGCCGTTGTTATTCTGGAAGTGCCCTCCGGGTATTTGTCCGATACTCTGGGGCGTCGTCTGACCCTTCTGATTTCTGCTGTTTCAGCGATCTTTGCGTATGCTCTGTTTTTTTTGGGTGGGTCTTTTGGTATTTTTGTGCTGGCGCAAATTGGGCTGGCTGCAAGCATGGCCTTTCGGTCTGGCACGGATACGTCGTTTCACTACGATTTGCTCAAATGTTTGGATAGAGAAGACGCCTATCCCCAGCGCGAAGCGCGCATTACGCGGAATGTTTTTATTGCTTCAGCAGGTGCTGCGCTCCTTGGGGGGGCGGTGTCTATCTTTGCTTTGCGCGTCGCCTATGGCCTGTCTTTGTTGGCCGCTTGCGTGGCTTTTGCGCTGGTTTTGTTATTTGCCGAACCCGACCGAGAGTCCAGTGCTGCTTCTGGAGGACAGGCGTCGGGATTTTTTTTGCAGATTCGCGCCTGTCTTGCGTATCTCAGCCAACCCGTGCTTGGCTGGTTGATGTTGTTTTCCGTTTTTATGACGGTTGTCAACCATATCCCCTATGAATTTTATCAGCCCTATATCCAGTTGCTTGGTGCCCAGGCTTCTACCCCGTTGCTTACGGGTTTACACACGGCGCTGACGATGGGTATTGCCGCGTGGTTTGCAAAACAGAGTATTCGCCTGCGCGATCATTTCGGTACCCGGTCAGCACTTATGCTCAGTGCAGGGGTGCAGGTTGTTCTCATTTCATTGATGGGGTTCTTTTTTCACCCTGTTGTTGCGCTTTTGTTGGCTTTCCGGTCTGTCCCTCGCGCGCTTATGATTGCGCCTCTCAATGCGGCGACTGTTCCGCGCTTGCAACAACACCATCGCGCGACGTATCTGTCGATTCAGAGTCTGATTGGGCGTTTGTCATTTTCGCTTTGTCTTGCTCTTCTGGCTGGTGTTTCGTCGGCGGAAGGTCCAGATGTTGCGCTGTCGCAGACGCTTTTGCACTGCGCGGTGTTTGCCATTGCGGGGTGTGTCGTTCTCGCTGTTCTCGCTGTTGTGATTCCCAGGTCGCAGTGGCGATTGACGAATTAAAAATTAATAGTCAGGGTTTGGGAGCTGAGAGATTGAGTGGTTAGGCGAACTGACCGCTGACTGCTGATTGCTGATTGCTGATTGCTGGAGGTTTTGATGATGAACGCATTTCTTAGAAAACCGAATTTGTTATTTATCTTTACCGATCAACAGCGCGCGGATACGATGCGGTGTTATGGCAATGATCATATTGATACGCCGCATCTCAATGCGCTTGCGGATAAGAGTTTTGTCTTTGAGAATGCCTATGTCAGCCAGCCCGTGTGCAGTCCCTCGCGCGCTACGATGTTGTGTGGTCTTTATCCGCATACCGCGCGCGTGCCAGCGTGCAATGTTCCGCTGCCTCGAGATGTGCAAACTATTGCGGAGTTGGTGTCTTCCGATTATCGCTGTTGTTATAATGGCAAGTGGCATCTCGGCGATGAAATTTTTCCGCAGCACGGTTTTTCCGAATGGGTTGGTACCGAGGATTCGTATCGTCGTTTTTTTTCGAGTTCTGAACGCCATGCATACCGCAGTGACTACCATCATTTTCTCGTGGAAAATGGTTTTGATCCCAATTCCGAATCCGAAGGTCAGCGCGTTTTTTCCCGTCATGTTGAAGCGAGTATGGATGAACCGTTTACCAAGGCGTCTTTCCAGGGCGACCGCGCTGCCCAATTTATAAACGCCTGTGGCGATCAGCCCTTTGTGCTGGCTGTTTCTTATCTGGAGCCGCATCCACCGCATACCGGTCCATTAAACGATTATTACGATCCTTCAGAACTTCCCGTTGGTCCCACATTTCGCCAGAAGCCGCCGGCTAATGCGTCTCTTCTCAATCGCGTTTTGTCCGCTTATTATATGGAGTCCGAAGAATACGGTTACGATCTTCGCACAGATGAGGGCTGGCGTGCTGTTCGCGCGCGCTATTATGGCAATGTTACGTTGATTGATCGCTCTGTTGGCAAGATTCTCGCTGCGCTTGAGGAGAGCGGGCAGGCGGATAATACGATTATTGTGTTTACCAGCGATCACGGCGAGATGGTGGGCGATCACGGCATTTTGGGCAAGACTGTTTTGTACGAGGAGTCCGTCAGGGTGCCACTTCTCATCCATGTGCCCTGGTTATCCGATCAGCAGCGTGTGATCGGGGGGAATATTTCACATATTGATCTCGTGCCCACGCTTCTGGATTTGATGGGTGAATCCATTCCCGATCATCTGCAAGGCGAGAGCCGCGTGTCCGCGCTGAATGGCGATGCGACACTATTGGAGAATGATGTTTTTATTCAGTGGAACCGCAATGACGGACACCCGCGTCCCGGTGAGGCAGAGGTCAATCCCGCTATGAGTACGCCCTGGCGATCTGTTCTTTCCGCCGACCGCTGGAAACTCAATCTCAGCGCGCACGATCAGTGTGAACTATACGATCTCAATACCGATCCATGTGAAACTGTCAATTATTTTGACGATCCCAAATGCCGGGACCGTATTAAGGATCTGACCGAGCGTATTCGTCAATGGCAGATGCAGACGAATGATAGGGTTCCTTTGCCAGAGGTTTAGCAGGAGATTGATGGTGTGAAAACGCAGGAAAGAAAATGGTGGTTAGCAATTTTATTGGGACTTCCATTTCCAGGACTCGGTCAGATTTATAATGGACAACTCAAAAAAGGTATCCTGTTTTATGTTCTTTATTCAGGAGGGGTGTTTTTATCGATCTTCATCATCATAGGAGGTCTTGCGATTGCTCCCTTGAATCTTGGGATAGCCATGCTTTGTTTCCTGGTTATCTATTTTTACATTGCTTGGGATGCATTCAAAACAGCAAAAAAATCAACTCGATATTTTCAGCGGAAAAGATGTAATCACTGGTTGGTTTATCTGGTGGCAATTGTTGTGATACTGTTCGTTTCTGAGATAGTCATGAAACCATTTCTAAGAACCTGTGTCCTTAAAACGTTTAGTATTCCCAGCATGGCAATGGCAGATACCTTTTTGAGTGGCGATTACATATTTGCAAGTATGTCTGCCTATGGAATTAGAATCCCATTTGTGAGGGATCGCGTGATAGGTGTTGATCGGCCAGATCCAGGGGATTTGGTTATTTTCAAATTTCCAAAGGATTCCAAACGCGCGTTTATCAAACGATGCATAGCAATTGAAGGGCAAGTAGTGAAAATAGAAGATAAGGGTGTATATGTGGATGGAAGGCGATTTGAGGATGCTGAAGGCGTTAAATACGAAGATCTGAGAGTGTGGAACAAACAGAATAGCCCGCGAGATAATTTTGGTCCTTATACGGTTCCCGATGGGCACTTTTTTGTTTTGGGCGATAATCGGGACGATAGTTACGACAGTCGATTTTGGGGCGCTGTTCCAATAGAAAATTTGCTTGGCAAAGCTATTCAGATTTATTTTTCAGAAGATGAAGAGAGTGGGAAAATCAGATGGCTTCGGATTGGTCAAATACCCAATTAGATGTGTTTATTGATGTTGTGTACAAGGAGGTTTGCCTTGTCTTCCAAACGAGAACAATTTGCCCGTGATGGGTTCTTTGTGTTTGAGAATATTCTCGATTCTTCTCTGGTGGATCGATTGCAGCGCTTTAGCGATGATGTGCTCTCGGAACAGGAACCGGAGCATTTTGAGATGCATCGCACGACCGGGAGTATGGTCATGATCGATTGGGCTATGGCTTATCAGTATCCGGTTATGGCTGAACTCATCGCCCATCCCAATGCGCTCAATGCGTTGAAACAACTCGGGTTTGATGAACCAAAGTTTGGGCATGGACGCATTATCAGTAAGCCGCCGCATAGTCCACCGCTGTTCTGGCACGAAGATGGTCGTTTTTGGGATGATCCGGTGAGCTATACGACGCAGCCCATTCAGTGTTTTTTGATGTATTATTTGACCGATACGGTGCCTCAGAATGGGTGTTTGCGCGTGGTTCCGGGATCGCATCTCAAGCGTCATGCCTTACACGACGAGATTTCTCCGAGTCATACTGATGAACTCAGAACATTTGCCAATCCGGACGATCCGGGGTTTTCGCGGGTGGATGACGAGATCGATGTTCCCGTTAAAGCCGGCGATCTCGTGATGGGTTATGGCAGCCTGTTGCACGCTTCGCATGCGAATCAGACAGATCAGCGCAGGACTGTGCTCACGATGTGGTACTATCCGGACTTTGTCGCTTTGCCCGAGCGCACACAGGCTACGGTCGCTCTGGCAGAAGGTAATAACAGTGATGCTGTGTCATCGTCTGAGTTACAGGCTCTGATGGAGCCGCTTAGAATCTCGTATGATGGCGAGGCAGAGCCGATAGAGATACAGTGGATACCGGGTGAGGGGTTGAAGTGAGAAGATGCCCAATTTGAAAAGAGGTTAGTTATGCCAAAAGTCCTTCTCGCGTCTAATAAGCGCGTCCGAGATAGCTATTTTCCGCCGGCAGAACTCGCCCGTCTCGAGACCTTTGCCACATGGGATTGGTTTGAGTGCGAGGGTGGCAATATTTATGAAGCCCATCGCGACCCCGGAATTATTGCGGGTTTAATTGATTGTATTGGGGATGTAGATGCTGTTGTCGTATGCTCCGGGTGCCCCAAGATCGATGCCGAGGTGATGGATAGTGCGCCAAATTTGAAGTTGGTTGGCGAATTGGAAGGTGACCGCTTTGCCGCGCGGATAGATCTCGATGCCGCCTGGGAACGCGGTATCCGCACGGTTGATACGACTCAGGGGTCGTCTTATCCAGTTGCCGAATGGGCGCTCGCGCTTATCCTGATTGCGTTGCGCAATGCAGGGGCGGCTTTTCGCCGCATTATCGCTGGCGATACCATTGGCGCTAAAAACCGCGATATGCGCGGTATGTTGACCGACAAGCGCGTGGGTCTTATTGGGTGTGGGCATATGGGCCGCCGTCTCATTTCTTTTTTGCGTCCTTTTAATACGGATATCTGGGTTTATGATCCGTATTTGTCCCGCGATATTGCCGAGATTGTGGGTTTTACGCAGACTTCGATGGATAAGATTTTTTCAGAGTGCGATGTTATTGTCTGCGTTGCCCCGCTTACACCGCGCACCAGAGGTATGATTGGGAAACGCGAACTCGATCTCATCCAACCCGGGTCGGCCTTTGTCAATGTTTCGCGCGGCGCAATTGTCGATTCCTATGCTTTGATCGAACGCCTCAAGAGAGGCGATATTACCGCGGGTCTCGAGGTTTTTGATCCGGAACCTATTCCTCCCGATAGTGAGATTATTCACCTTCCCAATGTGTTTTTAAGTCCGCATTTTTCGGGGCATACGGGCGATGATTATCCGCACTTTTTCAAAC
>JAPOXY010000270.1 GCA_026706845.1 Gemmatimonadota bacterium | reverse complement strand
TGAGAAGATTGCGCGAAAGGCGATTCTGAGATACATTTGAAAAATTAAATTCCGAACGCACAAATTCAGGAGACCCACCATGATCCGAAGCGGCGTTGCAAGCGGAGACATCACGCCAGAACCCGGTCCAGTGCTTCAGGGGCATTGGAACACCAACCCATCGCATTCCGTACTCTACCCTCTGGAAGTACGGGCAGTAGTCTTTGCCGACGGAGACGCACAAATAGCCATTGCCACACTCGACGTCATCGGCATAACAAAAGCCACCACTGACCGAATCCGGGCGAAAGTGGCAAATATTATCCCGGGAGACAGCGTAATGGTAGCGTGCAGCCACACGCACTGCGCCCTCGCCACATTGCCGTGTTTGGGCGGGACTCCCGACCCCGAATATATGGATCGCATAGTCGAAACCACCGCCGCGTGCATAGCCGAAGCAGCCGCAAATCTCCAACCCGTAACCCTTGGCCTGGGATGTGGATCTGCGCATTTCAACATCAACCGCCGTCCGCTCCCTGGAGCCTCGAGCATGACCTTGAACTACGGCGGAATCGTCGATCGCCGCGTAAGGGTCTTACACGTAACAGGAGAAACCGACACCCCCCTCGCCACATTATTCCACTACGCCTGTCACCCAACCACACTCAGCGGCTCCAACGGCATCATCTCGCCCGATTACCCCGGCATTGCCCGCAGTCGCATTGAACAAACCCTCGGCAGTAAAGCACTCTTCTTACCCGGATGCTTTGGCAACATCCGCCCCGCCATCCTGAGCGAAACCGGGGGATTTGCATCCGCCACCAGAGAACAATTGGACGCGTGTGGTCACGAACTCGGCGACGAAGTATGCCGCGTAGCTACAGGACTAAACACCAGAAGCGCAGAAGGCATATCTGCCCGCCGCACCGACATGGCCATACCATTCGGCGACCTGATGCCCGAAGACGAACTCAAAAAAATGGCCGCAGACGAAAGCGAACGCGGACAATTATTTACAGGCCCCTGGGCAAGAAAGGTCCTGGACATGGTGGCATCAGACACCGTCCCAACTGAAAAACCCACCGAAATGCAACTGATGCAGATAGGACCAATAGCACTGATCACCATACCGGGCGAACCCGTGCAGGAAATTGGGCATGCAATGGAAAAAAGACTGCGGGATATCAGCGAGGACTTATGGCCTGTGGGCTATGCCAATGACGAAGTGGGATATTTGTGTACAGAGCGGCAATACGAAGAAGGCGGTTACGAACCCAATGCCTATCCGTATTACGGGGAACCCGCGCCATATCAGGGCGAAGAAGAAATCATCTTGCAAACAGCAGACACTTTGGTACGGAATTAAAAATGAAACAAATCGACATACCTTTTGGCCGGGGAGCCGTATCTGTTTGTGCAGACCCCAAACTCGCGCACTGGGATGTAATCCGCCCCTCATTTGAACCAGCACTGGAAGACCCCAAACGCCTATTTCACAAAGCCGTGCGCCACCCCCTCGGGACAAAACCACTCAAAGAAATAGTCAAACCTTCAGACCGGGTCGTAATCGCAACATCCGACGGCACCCGCCCCGTCCCCAACAAACAACTGATCCCATGGCTACTCGAAGAATTGCCCGTATCCCCCGACCAGGTAACCGTATTAATCGGCACGGGCACGCACAGGCCAAATACAAAGCGCGAAATTGTCGAAATGTTTGGCAAAGAGATGGTTCGCCGCGTACGCATTGTCAATCACGATGCATTTAGCGAAACGCAAAACGAACGGGTGGGCAAAACTGCGGATGAAACAACTGTATTTTTGAACCGGGAATACCTCAACGCAGACAGACGCATCGCCCTCGGATTTATCGAACCGCACTTCTTTGCGGGCTTCTCGGGCGGACCAAAAGCCGTCGCGCCCGGCGTGGCGAGTATTGAAACCATTTTCCGACTACATCGCGCCGAACTGATCGCCGACCCAAACAGCACCTGGGGCGTACTCCACGAAAACCCACTACACCGGGAAATTCGCGAATGCGTCGCGCTATGTCCCCCGGATTTTCTGCTCAATGTAACACTCAACGCAGAAAAGAAAATCTCGGGATATTACGCGGGCGACCTCACCCTGGCCCATACAAAGGGATGCGCCGATGTAAAAGCCTCGGCAATGGTCCCTGTCGAAACACCCTTCCCGCTGGTCGTAACATCCAACAGCGGCTTTCCCCTGGATCAAAATCTGTATCAAACCGTAAAAGGCATCTCAGCCGCAGCGCGTATAGTAACCGATGGCGGCACAATCCTCGTAGCCAGTGCGTGCAGCGATGGCGTACCCGACCACGGCAATTTTGCGGCATTGATGCGCGAAGGCCACACACCTGCAGACGTGATAGAATCGGTCTATGCGCGCGAACCGATCCTCGACCAGTGGCAGGCGCAAATTCTATCGGGCATCTTAGACCGCGTAAACGTAAAAGTCTATACCGAGATGGACAGCGATGAAGTTCGCGCCTGCAAACTACAGGTCATACCCGACCTCAACAAAGCGATACATGAGCACCTGGAATCCCGGGATGCCCGCGTAGCCGTATTGCCCGATGGCCCACTTGCAATTCCCTACCTGTAATCTCATCAAACAGGACCCGCCTCTATAATCTCATCGCTGATCCCATCTTCAAACTGCTTGAAATTCTCCTTAAACAACCGCGCCAGATACGTAGCTCTCGCATCGTATTCAGACGGATTGGACCACGTCGCACGCGGCGACAAAATACTACCCGTAACATCTGGACAGGTCTTGGGAACCTCGAAACCAAATCGCGGGTCTGTTTCGCACGCCACATCTGTCAAAGCACCATTGTGTATCGCCCGAATAATTGAGCGGGTATTCGTCAACGTAATGCGCTTGCCAACGCCGTAGCCACCGCCCGACCAGCCCGTATTGACCAGCCACACATCCGAATTGTGTTGCTGGATTTTTTCCGCCAATTGCTCGGCATATTTCCCCGGATGCCACACGAGAAAAGGCGCGCCAAAACAGGCCGAAAAAGAAGCCTGTGGTTCGGTAACACCCATTTCTGTACCCGCGACCTTGGCCGTATAACCGCTGATAAAATGGTACATCGCCTGTGCGGGCGTGAGCTTGCTCACCGGAGGTAAAACCCCAAATGCATCGCAGGTCAAAAAAATCACATTCCTGGGATGACCGCCCACACATGGAATCTGTGCATTGGGAATATACTCAATGGGATAAGCCGCGCGCGTATTCTCCGTAATAGAATCATCGTCGTAACTAACCACGCGCGTATGCTCGTCAAAAACGACATTTTCGAGCACCGTCCCAAAACGGATCGCATTGTAAATCTCCGGCTCGCGCGCTTGCGAAAGACCAATGCACTTGGCGTAACAACCACCCTCAAAATTGAAAATACCGCGATCGCTCCACCCGTGTTCATCATCGCCGATCAAACGACGCTGAGGCTCGGCTGAAAGCGTCGTTTTTCCCGTACCAGACAGACCAAAAAAGAGCGCCGTATCACCCGCTGCACCCACATTGGACGAACAGTGCATCGACAAAATATCCTGCCTGGGCAAAATATAGTTCAGAACAGTGAAAACACCTTTCTTCATCTCACCCGCATATTCCGTCCCCAAAATAACCATTTCCCGCAATTCAAAACTCACATCCACACTCGTAGTCGAAGTCATTTCAGCCGTATATCGGTTCGCGGGAAATCTGCCAGCATTAAAAATGACATAATCCGGCTCGCCAAAATTTTCAAGCTCTGTACGCGAGGGACGCATAAGCATATTGTGCATAAACAGAGCATGGTACGCGCGGGCGCAAACAACCCGCACCTTAATGCGATACTTGGGATCCCAGCCCGCGTACCCATCAACCACATAAATGCGATCGCAAACATTGAGATAATCGATAGCCCGCTCTCTATTGATCAGAAACGTGCGCTCATCGAGCTTGATATTGACCTCACCCCACCAGATATCGTCCGCACTATCGGGATGATGGACTGCGCCCGGTCTTTTCTCCCGAACGCACAATAAGCGCCCCAGTACTCGTAATAGTCGATCCAGTCTCGTGAGTCAGCGCCTCCTCGTAAAGCACCGCTGGCGAAGCATTGCGCAAAATAAACGGCCTGGTAATATTGTAGCGTTCCAGATTTATTCCGGTCATAAACGAACTCCTTACTAAAGATATGAACGATGCCTTCTTTCAGGCTAACGCCTCTCGCCCGAATTGCTCGGCAACCTCAAGAGTCTCGCGTACATCGTCCCAGGTCGTGGTGTGGTTGGCGATGCACAGCCGGAGTGAAAACTTCCCATGTAGAAGCGTCGAGGATATAAAGGCTTTGTCTTCCCAAAAGATGCGAGCGAGTATTGTCTTGTTGATCTCTGCGAGTTCTTCCTCATCAATAGAGGTATCGGCGGGATTGATTCGGAAGCATACGATCCCCAGAGACGCGGGGTTCAACATTTCCAGGGTTTGGCTTTCACGGACGTATGCCTCGGCGCGGGCAGCCAGTTCCATTCCCTTTGCTACGGCTCGCCGAAATGCGTCCATTCCGAAGGTCTGAACGGACATCCAGACCTTAAGCGCGCGTACCGAGCGGCTCAGTTGCAGGCCGCGATCCGAGAAGTTCGGGTGGTTCGCACCCCATATTGCGTCCTGGAGAATATCGTGGTGAACGCCGAAGGCGTTTTCAAGCGTACTCAGGTTCTTCACCAGAAGGCAACCGGCCTCATAAGGTTGGAAGAACCATTTGTGCGCATCCAGCCCGATGGAATCTGCACGTTCGATCCCGCGCAGGAGTTCTTTGCCCTGTTCGGTTACGACAGCGAAGCCGCCGTACGCAGCGTCAACGTGTAGCCATATTCCTTCTGCCTCGCAGTAGTCTGCCATGGCTTCGATCGGATCGATAGTCCCGGTACTGCTCGTTCCGGCGTTGGCGCATACTGCAATGGGATTAAATCCCGCTGCGCGGTCATCGACCACGGCGCGTGCAAGTGCATCCATGTCCAGGCGGAAGAGGTCGTCACTCGGGATCAAGCGTATGCACTCTGGGCGAACGCCGATGATCCTGGCTGCGCGGATGTGCGCGCTATGGCTCTGATCGCTCATATAGACGGTCGCACGCTCGGGGTGACCTGCGGCTTCTCTCGCTGCAACAAAGGCGTCGAGGCTGGCCGCGGAACCTCCGCTTGTGAAAAGCCCACCCGCGCTTTCTGGATAGCCGAGCCATTGCCGCAACCAATCAATGACGACCAGTTCGAGTTGACTTGGACCGCTCCCGACCAGCCAGGTGCATGCGTTGACGTTGTATCCGGCGGCCATGAAATCGGCCAGCACACCGGGCCAGGTGGGTGAAGACGGTATAAACGCGAAGCAACGTGGGTGGTCCAGTCGCATCGCAATTGGGAGAATCTCGCGTGCAACCTGCTCAATGACTTCCTCTGGGGATCGTCCAGCTTCGGGCGGATCCTTCAGGAGTAGTTTCTCCAGCCCCTGCCTGAATTCTCCATCCCAGGCATTTTCCCCGGGCAAGGTCTCGGTTCGCGCCACCAAAAGCTCCGCGGCTTTGTGCGCGAGTTCAAGCATGAGTTCGGGAGCCATCTGGAGGCCGTTGCCCGTCTCGTCTGAAAGTTCTCGTTTTGTCTCTGATCTTCTTTCCATAATCCTTCCCATTCTTAATTTTTTATGCCGCAATAATCGTCTGTATGAATAATAATTAGTTGACCCTGTTCTTGCAAGCAGTCTTGGCGATGTCAAATGAGCTTGCTCATGTACAGCAGAGGTATAGAAAACGCATTGACAGAACCAAATATTACTCCACAACCAAAAATTCCTTCATTTTTAAAAAATAGTCATTATATTTCGCGCCTGACCATCGATCGGAGGAAAACATGTCCAAAAAATGGTTGCGCGTTGCCGCATGTCAAATGCATGCCGATGAGAACATCGAAAAAAACACAGGCGGGGTCATCGACCGTCTGAACACCTGTGCGCGTAAAAAAGTAGATATCGCTGCATTTCACGAAGGCGTTTTATACGGCTATACCAGCTGCCCCAATTTCTGGTCAAGCCTGGATCAAACGCGCATTGAAAAAGCCGAACGACAAATTATACAGGTATGCCGAGAAAAAGGCATTGCCGCAATCGTCGGCTCAACACATCTCGAAAACGGACAACGCTACAACAGCCTGCTCGTCATAGATCGCGATGGCACCGTCCAGGGACGCTGTGGCAAAATACATCTGGCGGGTGAAAAATGGTGTGAACCCGCGCAACACCTGCCTATTTATCACTTGTGCGGCATACCCTGTTGTTTTTTAATTTGTCACGACATTCGATATCCCGAACTCGTGAGATTGCCCGCCGCGGCCGGTGCAAAAATCTGCTTCTTCGCCAGTTGTGAAAGCTCTGTCACCTCAGAGCACAAATTGTCGGCCTATCGCGCCATGCCCATCAGCCGCGCAACCGAAAATGATATCTACGTCGTCATGGCAAACGCGCCCGCCGACCCTATGGACATCAACCGCGCGGGATCTTCCCATGGCGAATCAAAAATCATCCACCCAAATGGCAATGTCATAGCCGAAGCCAGCATATTCACCGACGAGATCATAATCCGCAAATTAGACCTCCATCAGGCATCGCGCAACATCGCATTGCGAGCCGTGAATGACACAACGCGCCTGCGCGAATGGATGAAAAAAGGCGTAAAATTAGTAGATTGCGAAAAGGAGCATATATGAAAGGAACCAGACCAAACATCTTGTGGATCTGTACAGACCAGCAGCGATATGACACCATTGGCGCATTGGGCAATCCCCATGTAGATACCCCCAATATCGACCGCCTGATCGCCGAAGGATTTGCATTTACCCATGCGTATTGCCAGAGTCCGATCTGCACACCGAGTCGGACGAGTTTTTTGACCGGACAATACGCCAGCGCCGTACACGTAAACGGCAATGGCAACTCGCATTTCCCAGACGCGCCACCACTGGTCACCAAAATACTCGCAGACAATGGATACGACTGCGGTCTAATCGGCAAATTGCACTTATCGAGCGCGCATGGACGCATAGAAAAAAGAACAGATGACGGATATCGATACTGGCAATACAGCCACGCGCCGAGGGACGATTGGGAAACCGGACACGATTATGCCGACTGGGTGCGATCCAAAGGCGAAATCCTGGGCGAACTCATCAAAAGTCCCGATGGCGTACCCGCAGAACTGCACCAGACCACGTGGTGTGCGGAAAAAACCATTGAATTTTTGAGCGAACAGCGCGATGGACCCTGGCTGGCCTCTGTAAACATCTACGACCCGCACCCGCCATTTAATCCCCCAAAAACATACCGAGAAATGTTCGATCCCGAACGGGTAAACGGTCCCCTATTTCGAGAAAGCGATCTCTCGCAACAGGAAAAACTGTCAGCCATCGACTTCCAGTCCAAAGGCCGGCATCCCGATGAATTGGATATACGAAGCCCCGTAATCCCCAGGACACCGACGCGCGGATTGCACGAATCTGAGTCAGCCGGAAAACGCGATGCAAAAACACTTATCGCCGCCTATTACGCCATGATCAAACTGATCGACGATCAACTCGGACGCATAATAGCCGCACTGGAAGAAACTGGACAGCGCGACAACACATTGATTATCTTCACCAGCGACCACGGCGAAACTCTCGGAGACCACGGACTGATCCAAAAGGGATGCCGTTTTTACGAAGGACTGGTGCGCGTACCGCTCATTTTCTCATGGCCTGGTCACGTAAAATCGGGACAAAAAAGCGACGCACTCGTCGAATTGCGCGACATCGCCCCTCTCTTATTGGAACTGGCTGGCATAGAAGTGCCCGAGCGAATGCAACCGCATTCGCTATCACCCATGCTCAGCGGGGATCAACCCCCCGACGAACACCGCGATTTTGTGCGCTGTGAATATTACGATGCACTCGATCAAGCCGACGGAACATTTGCCACAATGTATCGCAACCGTCGGTACAAACTCGTGGTCTATCACGGACACGACCTGGGCGAACTTTACGACTTACAGAAGGACCCAGACGAATTTGACAATCTGTGGGACAGTCCCGATCATGCAGATGTAAAACTCGACTTAATGCAACGCAGCTTTGATGCGTCAATGCTCGCAATGGATAGAGGTCCAGAACGCATTGGACCCATGTAAAAACAAATCATCGTCGCGGAGGTGTTATATGGCGAAAAAACCAGTTCAAAAACCAAAAATTAAAATCATGGCAGCAGACTGGTCATTGAGAGATTACCCATCTGCAAGAAATCCCTGGACAATTCAGACCAAAGTGCGAAAAGTGAAAGAAGCGGGATTTCACGGCATGTCTTCTGGAGCCGATGCAGAATTGGCCGCGGAATTGCACAAACAGGGATTGGAAATGGTCGGTGGGGTAGATGTCGGCAGCAAAAAAGAAGCCGACGAAAAAATGAAAGCATTTGCCGAAATCGGCGTGGTTCACATCAACGTGCAATTGTGCGACCACGACACAAAAACAAAAGCTGCGGTAAAAGTCGCACGCGCCGTCGTGAAAGCCGGAAAAAAGCACAAAGTCAAACCCGCAATCGAGATCCATCGCGACACCTGTACTGAAACGCCGGAAAAAGCCTTTGCACTGGCCGATGCGTACCGAAAAAAATACAAAAAGAAACTGAGAATGAACTTCGACCACTCGCACCCGGCAATCATCAAACAACTCCGCCCGCACGAATACTGGGAGCGATTATCTGAGCGCACCGACCTCTTGCAAATGCACGAACTCATCCATTTCCGCCCCTTTACGGGCAGCCATTGCCAGACCCCGGTAACAAATGACAAAGGGCGATTGGACCGCGATTTCAAAATCTGGTTGACAAATTACCTGGAACCCGCCCTCGAAGCTTGGTTACAGGGCGCGAAACCGGGCAAAATACTCCATATCGTACCCGAACTGGGACCACAAGGCTCTGGATACGCACTTGCCTGTTTCCCCGACATCTGGCAAGATGCCATCCGGGAAAAGAACGAGATTATAAAAGTCTGGCGTCGGTTGATGAGAAATTGGAGTCCGTAAATAGGCAGGGAAATCAACGAATAGACGAACCCCGCTCAACCACCCAAAATCACTATGAACTTCGATTCGTTGATTCGCGCTTTTTATTCTAATGGAGATATAACATGTCAAATCGCAATGGAGAAATTTTAATCGGCTCCATACTCCTGGACCTCAACCGCTGGGGCGATCCCAAAACACCGACTTACGAAGTAAGCGATTGGACTGATCGATTTCGGGAAGCTGGATTTGACGGAATGGAACTGTGGGAGTATCACGCCACACTGTGTTCAGACGCCGAACGCGAAAAACTGTTATCCTCTAATTTTCCCGCAACCATCTACAACACGTATTGCGACTTCGACGACAACGATGCCAATGCGCGACAAAACGCGGCAGAAATGATCGGCCTATTCGGCTCAACCGGTGTAAAATTCAACGTCGGCAAAGACCCTGCCCTGCGCGAAACCTATTTAAACAACCTGCGCGCCTGGCGCGAACAAGTCCCGCAAACCTGTACACTGCTCTGCGAATGCCACCCGGGCACAATCGTTGAACACCCCGATGACGCCAGAGCATTCTTCGACGACCTGGGCATCGAAGGCTGGGAAATCATCGTACACTGCTTCATTCCCGAGATGGATATCCTGAAGCGATGGTTCGACCTCTTTGGTCTCAAAGTCACGCACGCACACACGCAATTGCGCGACGAAAACACCAATGTCCAGTTGCTTAATGACCATCCCGAACGCGCTCAAACGGCACTGGATCTGATGGCCGAATACAAATTCGCTGGCTCCATCACTGTCGAATTTTCCAAAGGAACGCGCGAACCCGGCGAAAACATGGACGACCTCTGGACAGCGGCACAAGCCGACCTATCGTTTTTACGTAGTAAATCCCAACCTTGAATGGAGTATTGAATGGCAAAAAAAGTAACAATAGCACTGATTGGCGCCGGGATGTTTGGCGGCGATGTTCACGCCCGGGCCTTTGCGGATCTGCAGCGCAACGGCATCAGTGGCCTGATGGGACGAGTGGGACTCGACGCCTGGGCGCGCGACCTTGCAGACATCGAATTTGATCTCGTTGCAGTAGCCACGCGCAGCGAAGCATCTGCCCAGCGCGCAAAAGCCAATTTTGAACAATGGACCGGACACGCGCCCGCACCCTACTGGGGCGAAACCCCCTGGGAAGATGTCTTGCGCGACATTCCGGACCTCGACGTCATGGCCGTCGCCACACCCGACAACCTGCACACGCCCGTGGTCCTCGCAGCACTGAACAACGGCACCCATGTCATCACCGAAAAACCGATGTGTTTATCGGTCCACGAAGCCGATGAAATGATCGAACTCGCCAATGAAAAAGGACTGGTATGCGCGGTAGATATGCACAAACGCTACGACCCGGATCACATGCGCATCGAGCACGACATCGCCAATCGCATCGGCGATCCCATTTACGGGCTCGCCATGCTGGAAGAACCCCTCGAAGTATCCACCAGCACATTTAAGTGGGCAGAAGAAAGCGATCCCTTCTCCTACGTGGGACCCCACTGGGTCGATCTATTTTACAATTACTACCGCAGCAAACCCGTATCCCTCACAGCCGTAGGGCAAAAAAAACGCCTCATACGCGATGGCATTGACGCATACGATGCCGTCCAGGTTCGGGTGGATTTCGACAACGGCATGAGCATTTACTTCCACAACAACTGGATCACCCCCGACGATTTTGAAGGACCCGTCAATCAGGGACACGAAATAGTCGGCACCGACGGCAAAGTGGAATCCGACCAGCAATATCGCGGATTTCGCTTCTGGTACGCAGACGGCGGCAGCCAGAGTTCAAACAACCACTTCACCCGCAACGTCAAACGCCCCGACGGCTCAGAAGTCTATGTGGGATATGGTACAGACAGCATCATCGTGGCACTGGTCGCAATATGTCGCATCGAATTCCTGGGCGAAACCCTATCAGACGTAAAAGCAATCTATCCCACCGCTGAAGACGGGCGGATCACAACGGCGATCGTAGATGCCGCGCGCATCGTCCGCGACCGCAATTTTGAATACATGCGCGAAGGCAAAGGCGCAACTGTCACAGCGCAATTCGGCGCAGACGGCATCACCATCGTCGATCCCAACCGCGCATCTGACGGACCCGACGCAGTATTTGAAAAAATATACAATAAGGAAGTGTGAAGTAGGAAGTAGGAAGTGGGTGGAGAAAGGGCGGTATCCTGAACATCCTTTAATCTGGGACATCCTGATCCAATGGGAAAAGAATTTGACATCACCCCTGTCAACGTACCAAAAGTCGATACAAAATATCGCCGCATCGTAACGCCTGTACCCCATCCAGACTCAGTGGCAACTTTGGAAACCCTGCACCGGGTAGAACCCATCTCCATGCGCGGACAACCGCCCATAGTATGGGATCGCGCAGAAGATTGTCAGGTCTATGACAAATACGGCAACATGTGGCTCGACTGGAGCTCCGGCGTACTCGTCACCAATGCCGGACACGGCATGCCTGAAGTTCGGCGTGCAATCGTGGATCAGGTCAACACCGGGCTATTGCACAACTACGTATTCCCGAGCGAAGAACGGGCGCAACTCGTCGAATTTCTGGTAGAACTGGCACCAGAAGGGTTAGACAAAGCATTTCTACTAACAACCGGATCTGAAAGCACGGAAAACGCCCTGAAACTCGCGCGAACATACGGCATTACAACCGGAGGAAAAAAGAAAATCGGCTTTGTGGGATTTGAACGCGGATTTCACGGACGCACAATGGGCGCACAGCAAATCGGTGGCATGCCCGGACAAAAAGACTGGATCGGCAACGAAGACCCCGCCATCGTACAGGTACCCTTTCCCGACGGGTATTGGACAGAAAACGTGGATTTCGACTTTTTCTGCTCTACACTCAAAGACAAAGGACTAAATGCAGACAATGTATGCGGCGTCATGCTCGAAACATATCAGGGCGTGGGACCTGATTTCGCGCCCGTGGCGTACGTACAGGCACTATCTGAATGGTGCAAAGCACACAATGCCCTCTTAATCTTTGACGAAGTACAGGCGGGCTTTGGTCGCACAGGTAAAATGTGGGGATTTGAGCACTACGGCGTAATTCCCGACCTCATCTGCTTTGGCAAAGGCGTAAGCAGTTCACTTCCCTTATCGGGCGTAATCGGCAAATCCGAAGTCATGGACTTATACCCCCCCGGATCAATGACAAGCACCCACACGGGCAACCCCGTCTGTTGTGCTGCGGCACTCGCCAGCCTGCAAAAAATCGTAAACGACGACTTAACCGGCAATGCAGCGCGCCTCGAACCCGTATTAGCGAACGGAATCAAAAAAATCCAAACCGCACATCCCGACGTGGTCGGGCACGTAACCTGCAAGGGACTCGTAGGCGGTGTACAAATGGTAAAAGCCGGACAAAAAGAACCCGACCCGGACCTGGCGCACGAAATTGTACTGCGCTGTTTTCACAAAGGACTGCTATTCTTTGCCCCTGTGGGCGCGTGGGGACAAACCGTAAAAATCTCTCCGCCCTTAACCATTGAACAAGACGCGCTCGAAGACGGCTTACAGGTACTTGGTGAAGTTGTGGATGAGGTGGTAAGAGGTAGGATGTAAAAGGTAAGAGGGCCACCCAACCCCCTCCCTGGATTGCGGCTTAAACCCTGCCGCAATGACGATTGTCTTTCACACCTTTTGAGGTTTTAACATGTCAAACGAAAAACGCGGACGACTGCGCGAAGTAGCGGCATTATTTTTTAAACTCGGCGTAATAGGTTTTGGTGGCCCCGCAGCGCACATCGCCCTGATGGAAGACGAAGTAGTTGAAAAACGCGCGTGGTTATCGCGCGAGCGATTCTTAGACCTCGTCGGCGTAACCAGCATTATCCCCGGACCAAACTCGACTGAAATGGCGATACACCTGGGATTCTTGCGCGGCGGTTGGCCCGGTCTATTGCTCGCTGGCCTGTGTTTTATATTTCCCGCCGTTACATTGACAACAATACTCGCCTGGGCCTACATGACTTATGGCGCCATCCCAGAAGTTGCCGACCTGCTCTACGGCATCAAACCAGCGGTACTCGCAGTCATCCTGGGCGCACTGTGGCGACTGGGGCAAAAAGCCGTAAAAGGCTGGCGACTGAGCTTTCTGGGCCTGGCTGTCATGCTCGTAGCCCTCACGCAATTTAGCGGCGTACTCGCACTGATCGGCGGGGGAATCCTCGGGATGTTCTGGCTGAGAATGACGCGACCGAGAGACCGCGAACACATGGCCGTAATAGCACCTGTGGCCGGCACGGGATTGACCATGCTCGCAAGTCAGGGTGCCGTATCCGCAGCAGGACCAACCCTCTGGGCACTGGGCCTATTCTTTCTAAAAATTGGCGCAATACTCTACGGCAGCGGATACTTACTCATCGCATTCCTCGAAGAAGAACTCGTACTCGGATATGCCTGGCTAACCCAGGAACAATTGCTGGAAGCCATTGCCATCGGCCAGTTCACACCCGGACCCGTATTATCGACCGCGGCCTTCATCGGCTATCTCGTCACCGGCGGCAAATTATCCGGCGCCCTCGTCGCTGCTGGCGCGATCTTCTTGCCCTCCTTTGTATTTGTCGCCGCTCTGAATCCCCTCTTACCCCGCCTGCGCGAATCTGAATGGGTAGCGTCATTCCTCGACGCCGTAAACGTCTGTGCCGTGGGATTGATGGCCGCTGTAACAATAGAACTGGGCTATCTAACCCTGGATTCAATACCCAAAATGGCAATCGCGGGCATCGCATCCATCCTGATATTGTGGCGCGGCGTCGGCGCAGTATGGCTGGTCGTCGGCGGAGCCGTTGCGGGTTGGATCGTCCTCGCCGCGGGCTTTTAGGGATGACCCAGGAATATCTCAAACCCGAAGTCGTCTCCCGGCTCGCGCGCCTGGACCTGATCGCACGCATGGTCGTCGAAGGATTTATCACCGGCCTGCATCAAAGCCCCTATCACGGATTCTCCGTCGAATTCTCCGAATATCGCCAATACATGCCCGGGGACTCACTACGCGACCTGGACTGGAAAGTATTTGGCAAAACCGACCGCCTCTACGTCAAACAATACGAAGAAGAAACCAACCTCAAATCCCATCTCCTCATAGACGCCAGTGCCTCAATGGCTTATGGCTCGGACGCCATCACCAAATTCCAATACGCATCTTACACCGCAGCCGCCCTATCCCACCTCATGTTGCGCCAGCGCGACGCCGTCGGACTAATCGCTTTTGACGACCGCATTCGCACATATCTACAGCCCCGGTCAGTCACCAGTCATTTACACACACTGCTCACCACACTTCAAAACACCAGCCCCGAAGGCACCGATACCGATCTGGCCGCCACCTTCCACGAACTGGCCGAACGCATTGTGCGCCGCGGCCTCGTCGTCGTCATATCCGACCTCTTCGACAACCCGGACCGCCTGCTCAATGGCCTCAAACACTTTCGCCATCGCAACCACGAAGTCATCGTCTTCCACATCCTGGACCCCCGAGAACGCGACCTCGACTTCAACCGCGAAATGCGCTTTGTCGATCTCGAATCCGGCACCCAAATCTCTACAGAACCCTGGCACCTCGCACCCGAGTACCGCGATCAAATGGAAACCCTCATCAATCGCTACCGCCGCGAATGCCGCGAAGCCATGATCGACTACGTCCTCCTCGAAACCTCAGAACCCTTTGACACCGCCCTCTTCAACTACCTCGCCAAACGCAAAAAATTGATGTGAGAGAAGCGGTAAGAAGTGAGACGTAAGAGGTGAGAGGACCGCCCCCCAGCCCAAAAAACCAATCCCCCATCGCAATAACGCGCAATAGGGAATTTTATGTACTATCGATTACGTGCTTCAAAGAGCCTTCAAAACATTCTTCAGAATGCGCTCTTCCCTCTGAGAAATATCATCTAACGAGGTGATGATCTTCAGAATACGATCCACCTCCCACGCTTTCTTGATCTCCCCTAACGCTCGCAACTTAAGCATCATCAGATGAATCTGATGCGCCTTATGCTCAACCTCCTTATACGCCTGATGAAACTGGTCTGACGGACGCAAATATCCTCGCTCCTCCAGATAAG
>JAPOXY010000269.1 GCA_026706845.1 Gemmatimonadota bacterium | reverse complement strand
GGGTGGAGGCGGACCCAATACGGGCGTCAGTGCGCTGGAGCGGAAGATGGATTGTCCGCGCGAGCCATTGGTCGAGCGGGTGCCCGCCAGGTTCAAGCCGGGGATGCGGGCGTAATAGATCCCCGCGCTACCCCGCAACAGGGTCTTATTGTCGCCGTGTACATCGTAAGCTATGCCCAACCGCGGTTGGAACATATCCCAGGCAGAGGGGATTTTGCCGTTGGCGGGGAATGTGTATGTGCCCGTTTCGTTAGTGACCGTTTTGCCAATGAAATCTGCGAAGAAGACCTCGTCCGGATCGGTGATTACATCGGGCTGGATCTGCGCCTCCCAGCGCAAGCCGTAATTGAGTGTGAGTTTGTTCGAGGGTTGCCAACTGTCCTGTACAAACAGAGCCAGTTCGTGCTGGGGGATCTTCTGTGTGCCTGCTTCTTCCACGCTCAGGCCGCCGACGCCG
The DNA here is from genome assembly GCA_026706845.1 of Gemmatimonadota bacterium. Lineage (NCBI taxonomy): Bacteria > Pseudomonadati > Gemmatimonadota > Gemmatimonadota bacterium. Next base: position 1,658 of record JAPOXY010000269.1, on the reverse strand, counting down.
GACTGCTGCAAGTAGATGAGGACAGGCCCGGTAATTTCCGTTCCGTCGGGACAGGTTCCGGTGGTGCTGGTGCTGCCGTCGGAGCATTCGACATAGGTATTGCCCTGCTGGACGAAGTGGAGAAAGCCATCTACGGAATTGAAGATGTAGCGTCCATTGGCAAAACCGATAAAGGTTTGTACGGATTCGACGCGGTTCCATTCGATCCCAGCTTTGATCAGGTGATTGTCCTTGCTTATGGAGATATTATTGAGCAACTGGATGCGAGAGTCGTAGTATTCGATGGGGATGAAGAAGGGCATGCCAAAGCGATAGCCGTGTACAAAGTCCATGCCCGTATCGGGAAAGGGCCGCCCGGTATTGGGATTGTGAGGTCCACCGTAGGGACGGGGACGGTCTTCGCGGGCGATTTGGAAGCGGAATTCGTTGATCGTGCTGGTGGATAGAAGTGATACCAGACTGCCGTTAAAGGCGTGTGACCAGTCTCTTTCAATCGCATTGGCGCTGCGCGCCCAGGAGTCCACATCAAAGGTGCCGTTCTCTTGTTCGGACCAGGTGTAATTGTATTTGAAGGTGGCGGAGTGTTCCTCCGACAGGTGGTAATCGACTTTGAAAAGAAATGCGCGGGCATCGTTGGTGCGGTCAATGGCGCCGTAGTCGTCGGATAGGTTGAATTCGGAGGCCAGAAAGTGGCGCAGGCGGGCATCCCCGCGCCCGATATTGTTCTGTCTGGTATCTCTGAAAATCTGCTGGTCATACGCGGCAAAGAAAAATGCCCTGTCCTTTTTTAGAGGGCCACCCAGGGTGAAGCCGAATTGCCCCTGTTTGAAATTGGGCGTGCGTTCTATCCCGTTGTGCCGGGCTGTGCTGGATAGGGCGTCGTGTTTGCCAAAAAAATGCACGGATCCGTGGAATTGGTTGGTGCCCGATTTGGTGATGACATTGACAAAGCCGCCGCTGGAACGTCCGAATTCGGCATTGGCTCCCTGAGGTATGACCACCATTTCCGCTACTGCGTTTAAATTAAAAGTGAAGGCGGGGCGCTGTCCGCCGCGTTGTTCGCCGAAGAAGGGGTTGTTGAAATCCGCACCATCTACCGAGATGTTGTTGTGTATGCCGCGCTGACCGGCAATGGTCAATTCATCGCCATCAGGTCCTTGCACGATGCTCACGCCCGGGGTCAATAGTGTGAGGTTGAGGAAATTGCGCCCGTTGTTGGGCAGGTCCTGCACGGCTGCTTCGGGCAGGCGCGTGGCTGTTTCGCTCTGGGTGATGTCAACGGCGGGTCTCGTCGCCTCGATGAGGACTTCGTCCATTTGCAATGCCATTTTGAAGACGAGTTCCACTGTCTCGCCAACCCGCACCTGCACCCCTGTTTGACGCACTTCTGCCTGTCCCGCTGCCTGTACTGTGATGTCGTAAAAACCCAGAGGCAACAGGGTCGCGGTGAATATTCCCAGATCGGATGATGTGAGGGTGCGCCGGTAATTGGTGCTGATTTCTTTGAGGGCGATGGTGGCGTTGCCAATGGGGTTGCCGAACTGATCCCAGACAAAGCCGCGGATAACGCCGGTGGTTGCCTGAGATTGCGCCCATGTGGGTGCGTGCAATAGGGTAGCGCACAAGAAAAGGAAGGGTAAGACGCGGATGGGGGGGAG
>JAPOXY010000268.1 GCA_026706845.1 Gemmatimonadota bacterium | reverse complement strand
TCTACCGCCGCTCCAAACCCGCGTTTCTCGGCCTCCTCGTGGGCTATACAGCCGGGGTGGTGCTATCATTCCTCATCGACGCGCTGTGGTGGCCAGGAGAAGGGCATCTGGTACACTACTGGTAGAAGTGTGAAGTGTGAAATAAAAGAAGACAGCGATGAAGGCAGGAGGATCTTTAGCTCACGAGTGGAGCGAGGAGGCTGGATTGGTTTTTGTTCGACAAGGCCATCCGAGTTCCCTATATTTTGATGTTGTTGCCGAATTCCGAGGAACTGGCAATATGGACACCATAAACAGAAACGAACATCAAGAGCGAGCAACATCGCAAGTGCTGGAATCTGAAAAAGGCGGTTCTGGGTCCACTCTGAAAATAGGATTGCTGTTAATTATCTCATTTGCAATTGCAATGCCGGGCGAAGCATCACTTTCCCCCGGTGATGATGCCCTCAACGCCCTGCTCGATGGTGTCGCCGAGATCGCGGCCCCTGGTGTCCCGAGTTCCTTCTTCGTCTATGGCCCTGAGAGCTTTCCGGTGATCGTGGGTGCCCCGCGCAATGCCGCGGATGCCGTGCGCGCCCCGGTCGTCTCGGCAGGCCGTTGGCAGGCAGGCCGCGTCGTCGCTCTGGGGCACAAAGGCTACTTTAATAGCTCCACACTTGAGAAGGCGGACACCGCACGCCTGATGGCGAACGCGTTCGCCTGGGTCTCGGGGGGCGGAGCTTTAGCCAGCCCCCGCATTGGCGTCGTCGGTAACGCACAGCTACGCGCCTGGCTGACCAGGACCGGTCACGATGTGGTCGAAGCTACCCTGACATCGGAATCGCTAGGAGCGGTGGATGTCGTGGCCGTTGACATGGGGAATCAGAGCGCGCCAGAGCTCGAAGTACTGTCGGCGTTCGTGCGCGCCGGAGGCGGTCTGGTGACGGCTGCCAACGGTTGGGGCTGGGCGAGTCTGCACCCAAAACTGGATATCATCAATGACTTCGCTGGCAACCGCCTGCTCGCGCCCATCGGCATCCAGTGGTTAAACAGCTCCCTCAAACGCACATCGCAGGCGGGCTATGCCGTTGCCGAACCACCGTCTGAACTGACCCACGCTGTCAAGGCATTCAATGCGGTCAAGGCGCACATCGCAGGCAGGCGTAAGCTCACCCAGCCGGAGGTTGACCAAACTCTGTACACCCTGGCAAGAACCATCCGCGCTCTGCCTCCGAACGACGTGCTGTTCGCGCCGGACCTGCAGGGGTTTTTTTCGAACTACGAAGGGACCCCCTGGCCCTCGGCGAAGCACCCGGTGGACGAATCTGATGTAGTCGCCCGCCTGGTCGCTACGCTCTTCGTGTCTGAGCATCACCGCACCCCACCCCAATCCGTGCGCGCTCATCCTGCGGCCACAGATTTTCCCGGTTCCGTCCCAACCGACGCCCCACGCCTGACACGTAGCCTTATCATCGACACCACCGTGCCTCGCTGGCACTCAACCGGCCTCTACGCCACGCCGGGCGATCTGGTCACGGTAACGGTACCGACCCGCGTCGCCAACGGCGGCTTCTTCGTGCGCATTGGCGCCCACAGCGACCAAATTTGGAGACGGCCCACATGGAAGCGCATGCCCGAAATCAGCTACCGTTTCCCCATCTCCGCTTCCAGGACCCGCGTCGCCAATGCCTTCGGGGGCCTGATCTACATCGAAGTTCCAAAGAAGAACCCCGGTTTCGGGCGCATCACCGTCGAGATCGAGGGCGCAGTGGCGGCACCGCTCTTCGTGCTTGGTGAGACAGACCCGGCCGTCTGGCGCGCGGAGATCCGCCATGCACCGGCTCCCTGGGCAGAGATCGCCGGGCGGAACATGATCGTCACCACCCGCTCTTCCGAGGTGCGCGGACTCGACGACCCGACCGCCGTGGCTGAGACCTGGGATCGCGTGCTGGACCTGGCCGCAGACCTGGCCGCCTGGCCGCCCAATGCACGCTCGAGCCCGGAGCGATTTGTCGTGGACCGCCAGATTTCGGCGGGTTCCATGCATTCCGGCTATCCCCTGATGGCCCAACTAAACCATCAGTCCAACCTGGTGGATGCCGAGCACATTCGCTCGGAGGGCAACTGGGGCTTCTTCCACGAGGTGGGCCACAACCACCAGCACAAAGACTGGACATTCGCCGGCACGACCGAGGTGACCGTCAACCTGTTCACGCTCTACATCTATGAGTTTCTATGCGGGATCCCGATGGTTGACGGAGAGTTTCCCGGTAGAAGAAAAAGATCATGGGCCGCTCTAATGGCATCTTACAACTTTGATAATCCGACCTTCGAACACTGGAAGGAAAAAGCATTCCTTGCCCTGATCATGTACGCGCAGATGCAGCAGGCGTTTGGCTGGGACGCCTATCGGCAGGTGTTCGCCACATACCGCGTCCTGCCCAACGACGAGCGCCCGAAGAGCGACGACGAGAAGCGCGACCAGTGGCTGGTGCGCTTCTCGCGCACGGTGGGTCGCAACCTCGGCCCGTTCTTCGAGGCCTGGGGGATACCGACGTCGAAGGCCGCGCGGGACTCGATCGCCGACCTGCCAGTGTGGATGCCTCCCAACTTCCCGCCCTAGCTTCGGTTTTCAATTATAGATTATGAGAGATAATGACAGATCAGACTTTGAAAGACCATATATTTATCTAATCTTATCCTATGAAGAGGCGTCTTGAGTGCATTCAAAGACGCCTTTTACCTGCTTAACACCGCACAGGTGGAGGTTTCTAATGACATGGGCTCGAATCTGTATCCTCTACGCGCTCCTCTGCATCCTATCCCCGGAACAGGCGGCAGCGGACCAGCGGGACTCCCTGTTGACCCTGGGGCAAAAATATCTTCGGGAGGGGCGGGCAGAAGCCGCTGTTGCGACATTCTCGGACTTAACCAAAACCTTCCCCAAAGACGCGCACATCCAATCTCGCCTGGGCTATGCGTACTTAAAAAACCGCGACTTTGAAAAAGCGGAAGCCGCTTTCAAGACGGCCAAAGATCTGGATCAAAATCTGGCAGAAGCGTATGTGGGTTTGGGACTCGTCTATGCCGAACGCCCGGCCTCGGGCCTATCGGCGTATAGCAACTTCCGCAAAGCCGTAGGCGAAGCCAAACGAGCGACCAAACTCGACTCGACTTATGGACCTGCGTACCGCCTACTGGGCGAATTGTACGAACGATTTCAGGAAGACCACCAGAAAGCCGTAGATTACTATCTAAAATACATCCAGGTAGAATCGGATAACCCCGACGGACTGTACTATTTTGGCCTCGCCTGCGTACAGGCCGATCAACACGACCAGATCGCGGCGCACATCATCCCCTATATCAACGCGCACGACCCCGAACTCCGCCTCTTGCCCCTCGCCGCCGCAGGCTATTTTCATCAGAAAGAACACCGCCTCGCCCTGAACTACTACGAACGCTATTTACAACGCGTTGACAAAACCGAACGCGCCTATTACACCGATATATCTCTCGTCGCCTCAGAAAAAGAATGGCACGCATATCAGAGCCTATCCGAAGAACCCGAAAAGCAGGACTATCTGCAAAAATTCTGGCGGCGGCGAGACTCGGATCTTCTGACCCAAATCAACGAACGCATCGTAGAACACTACCGGCGGGTGTGGTATGCGCGCACCTTCTTTTCCAAAAAAATCAGCCCCTGGGACCAGAGGGGCGAAGTCTATATCCGGTACGGCGAACCCGATTATCGGTCTCGCTCCAACCAGCGCGAATTTGTAACATCGCCAGAAGTAGAAGCCGTTCGCAACCGAATGGCAGCCGATATCTGGGGACCAGCCGCGACCTATCACACATTCACAGGACCGGTCTTTCCCATACGCAGCCAGCGCAAACCGTTTGAAGGCAACATCACAAACCAAAGCCTGAACACCGGCGTATTTGGCACAGATGCCGGAGAAGACGACGCCGTCCTCGCCCTGAACCCCGGAGAAGAGGCCGAAACCCTGGGATTCCAATTTGTAATACCCGACCTCGTCGCATCCAGTCCATTTGACATATCGGTCGCCCCCCGAACAGAGCAACGCTTCTTGAATTACAGTCCCGTAACATCAGACCGCGAATTCGAAACCGTACCCTGGGAAACCTGGACATATACACAACTGCAAGGCGGCGTAGAATTCACCTTTACCGATGAAGTCGGAAACGGACATTTTGACTTCGCGCCCATGCCGCCCTTACCCCAAAGCGACAACCGAATCGCCAGCGTGGCGCGGCTCATGGAATACGCGCCCGGAGTCATATATCAGCAATCTATCGGCGCTGTACCCGACTATTATCGCCCCAGCGTGGGCAAAGACGCCCTCCACTTCTTTTACGACGTCGCGGACTTCCGCGGACCAGATGGCAAAACCATCGTAGAAGTGTATTACGGAGTGCCCCCAGCAGAAGTCACCGTGGGCAAAGGCGACCGGGATTATCTCATACACACAAAAGCCACCCTCGCCCTGGCGGACGCAAGCCATGAAAATATCTACCGCACAAACGAAATACTCTCCTACCAGAACAGCCGAAAATTTCCCAAAACCCGGGGCGTATTCATCCCCGACGTCATACGCATTGAAGCATCTCCCGGAGAAAAATATCAGCTACAGGTACAATTGGAAGACGAATTATCCGGGCGCGCAGGTGCGTACAAACAAGAACTCTCGGTCTCTGATTTCAACTCCGAAGGCGTAAAAATCAGCGGCATACAACTCGCATCCTCAATCACCGACACGGGCACCAATGATCGCCTCCAAAAAAAAGACATCTACGTATCGCCAATGGCTTCCCGAAGCTACCCCCTGGGCAGCCGGGTATTCGCCTATTTTGAAATCTACAATTTGAAACGCGACACCTTCGGGCAAACCCGTTACAAAGTACAGTACCGCGTACAATTCAACCCCCGCAACACCGTAGGCCTCGCAGGCGTCATCACCTCGGGAATTCGCGCACTTCTGCGGCAGCAAAAACCCCAGGTCTCCGTAACCTATGAACAGGTAGGCACCGACGAAGAAGAACGCGAATACGTAGAACTCGATCTAAAAAAAGCCAAACCGGGGGTAAATGTGGTAGAAATCACCGTACAGGACAAAGTAAGCGGAGAAAAAGCAACGCGAGAAGTCGTATTCTTTTACGGCGGATCGGGATCAGGATGAGCAGGATGGAAGGATGAACAGGATAAAAGCGAAAACATTGTCAGAAGCGGTGTACAACTGGTCGATTTTCAGACCAGTTCATCAGGATGAGCAGGATGGAAGGATGAACAGGATGATAAATGCCAAATATAAGAAGGAGAACCCATGCCCATAACCGACGCCCTGCCCGACATGAAACGGGAACTAAAATTTTATCCAGCAAAAAATAACGCGCCCAAAAAACTGACGCGCGCGCAAATCCAGCAATTCAACGAAAAGGGATACATCTTCCCCCTCGACGTCTTCAGCAAAAAAGAAGCCGAAGCCAACCGCGCGTACTTTGACAAACTCATGGACAAAACACAGGCAGCGGGCAAAAACAGCTACTCAATCAACGGATGGCACCGCAGTTGCAAAGGCATCTACGACCTGCTCGTCGATAACCGCATCCTCGACTACGTCGAAGACCTGCTCGGACCCAACCTCGTCTCGCGCATGACCCACTACTTCAGCAAAATGCCCGGAGACGGCAAAAAAGTCGCCTTTCATCAAGACGCATCCTACTGGCCCCTCACACCCTCCAAAACCGTAACCGTCTGGCTCGCCATTGACGATGTTGACCTCGCAAACGCCCCCATGGAAGTCATCCCCGGCTCGCACCTCCACGGACAAATACCCTTTGAACGCAGCACACCAGAAGAAAATAACGTCCTTGGACAATCTGTTCACCACGCCGAAAAATTTGGCGACCCCGTGCCCCTGATCATGAAAGCCGGGCAAATCTCCATCCACTCCGACCTGTTGCTACACGGCTCCAGACCCAACACCTCACAACGGCGTCGCTGCGGCCTGACCCTGCGCTACATGCCCCCCGAAGTCCGCACCCGAGAAACCGACCACTCACCCGCGGTCTTATGCCGCGGCATTGACCCTTCGGGATATTGGCAGCACACACCCCGTCCCGACGGCGATAAAATCCCAAAAAGAAAGTGAAACACCATGATGACCCCTGAACAACGCTACCTCTTTGACCTCAACGGGTACCTGCACCTGCGCAACGCCCTCTCTGAAGACGAACTGAACACCGCGCGAGAAGCCGCCGAACGCTACGTCACAACCCCCGAAGCAAAATTACCCGAAGGCTTTGGCAAAAACGGCAAACGCCACCTGCACGGCTTTGCATTCGACAAAGCACTCGAACGCCTCACCCTGCACCCCGCGACCTGGCCCATCGTCACAGAACTCACCAATGGCCGGCCCCGCCTCACCAGCGGCACGCTTCAGGTCAACATCCCCGACCAAAACGACGAAGCACTCCGCCTGCACTGCGCCCGCGACGATTTCGGCTGGGACGCCACCCGCTACGAAGTCCGCAACGGACGCATCTTTTGCGACAACACCGTCTGCTTCCCCTACCTCACCGACGTGCATTCGGGCGACGGAGGTCTCCTCGTCGTCCCCGGCTCGCACAAAAGCCTGTTTGATCGCCCCCGGCACCTCTTTCAAAACGGCCTGATCGAAAACCGCGACCACATCCCCGAAGGCGTGGTCAACATCACACCCAAAGCCGGCGACATCGTCGTCATGAACGAACTCGTCACCCACGGCGCCCTGCCCTGGACGCCAAAAGATCGCATGCGGATGATCCTCGTCTTGCGCTATCACCCCCAATACGCAGGAAGATCAGAACTGCCCCAGGCCATTCAACAACGCCTCTCTCCCGAAACGCTTGAACTCACAGCACACGCGGGTTATCAGGACCAAAAAGAAATCGCAACACGAAACGATATCGCGCTTACCGTATAGCCTCATATCACTGTCTGTTTCCATCTACCCTTTAGATAGGACGTCCAGACCAGAACGCCCTGGATGATGCCGCCAATCAGCCAGGCAATCCAGATGCCGAGGGTATCCATCCCAAACAGAAAAGCCAGAACATAGGACAACGGCAGCATAACCACCCATTGTGCCAAAATCGTGTAATAGAGCGGGGGCCTGGTCTCACCGCCACCTGCCAGGACACCTGCGGACACGATGGACAACGCGGAGAAAACCTGCGCAATCGTAAAAAACCAGAGCATGATATAGCCCATATCAATGACGGCCACCGAATCGGTGAACAAATCGACGATTTCCCGGGCGAAGGCACAAATGACAATGGCGCAAACAACGATAAACACCATGCAGAGCCGGATCGCACTTGATCCAAAGCGTTCCGCTTGCGGTATTTGCTTTGCGCCCAATCGCTGGCCAACCAGAGCAGTTGCCGCTACGCCAAAAGCCAGAGCCGGCATAATGCCAATCATCCGCATCTGTAGCCCAATCGTCAGCGCGGCAACTGCAGTAGTGGGCTGCGAGGTCCAACTCGCCACCCGATAAAACAGGATACGAGCGCCATTGCGGAAAAATCCCTGAATTCCCGCTGGCACCCCAATTTGCATCATCCGCCCGATAATATCGCGGTTAAAAGACAGACGCCAGGTCCAGCGCATCTGCACACGCGAGCGCCCGGAAGTAAGCAACCAGAAACCCACAATACAACCGACAGCCCGCGACGCGAGCGTACCAACTGCAGCCCCACAAACCCCCATCTGCGGCAGCCCCCAGGCACCAAAGATCAAGCCATAGGTGAGGGGAAGCTTCAAAATTATAATAAGACACGAAATCTTCAACGGCGTTCGGGTATCGCCAGCACCGCCAAAAATCGCACTGATGAGATAATTGAGCATCATAAAAATGACGCCGCCGAAGTAGATGCGCAGGAAAGGCACGGCATGGCCGAGCACCTCGGGCTGTGCTCCCAACAAGATCAACGTAGGGCGGGCGATCAAGCCCCCGAGCAAGGCCATGACAACGGCCAGCAGTGCCCCCATCAGAATCGCCTGTTGCGCCGTATGACTGAGGTCCTCGTGGCGTTCAGCCCCGTAAAACTGGGCGACCAGAGTACGCGACCCGGTACTGATCGACATCGCCATCACCATCGTCAGAAACAGAATTTGCCGACTGAGCCCCACCGCTGAAATCGCTTCCGGACCCAGCTGCCCGACCATGGAGATATCAATGAGGCCCTCCATAGCATCGAGCATCGAAGCAGCCACCACGGGCCAGGCAATAGCCCAGACCTGGGGCAGAACGGGCGCCTGATCTATGGAAGTGTTAGGAGTGCGGGAAGCCGATCCGGATTGGGGCATAGGTATGCTCAGTCGGCAATCGGGTGGGAAATAGTGGGGAGCACGAGCCGCGAAGGATGGGCTGCCGAGTGATGTACGGCATTCGTCGCCCTCACAAGCTCGGTATCTGCCAGATCGTTCCTTCCCGTATTGTGATTGCGGTCGTGGTTGGGAAAATCGCTGGATGTGATCTCCAGGCGAATGCGATGGCCCGGCTCGAAACGGCAGGCCGTTGGACCGAGTTGGATGCGCAACTCCACCACCATCCCCGATTCCAACAGCTCTTCACTATCGAGGCCGTTGCGGTGACGCGCGCACACCATGCCATAGCACATCTCCAGCGCGGGTGCCTGGTCCCCGTCTGTGGGCGGGTACTCGTCAATTAGGCGCGCAAAAAAGTCCGTATCTGGCGCTGACGAACTGACAAAGAGAACAGCTTCTGGATAGCCGGCAACCTCCACGGCTTCAGTCAGAGGCGCGGAGCGGTAGCAGAGAATATCATCGCGATCTTCCAGCAGACGCCGGTCCGACGGACCCGTAAACAACTCCTTCGTCCACAAGGTCGGCACCGGGTCGTGAGGATCGTAGTCAAAACGATCAACACCGTCATTTCCACCGTCAACTGACAGCCGCCCAGAGCCGCCAAATCCGGCATTTCCGTCGCTGCTCAACAAATACGCGCGCGATGTCGTATTCGGCGGCGGCCAGGTATCGGCCTCGCGCCAATATCCTCCCTTACCCGCCATCGCGAAATAGCGCACTGCTGGCTCGCAATCAATACCATTGTCGTCTTCTTTGAGCCAGTAGTCGAACCAGCGGATGATCATGCCCGGCAAATCAAGCTCTGCCTGTGGACCAAAGTCAAACCCCGCCACCTCGCGGCGACCGAGACTCGGATGGTTCCACGGACCCGCGATTAGCTTTGTCTGCGACCGCGACTGCTCGGTGCGACCATTGCGCTGCATCAGTTGCAGATGCTGCATCGAGCCATTGCAGTGGTCGTACCAGCCGCTGAAATCGAGATTTGGCACCGCAACTTCCCCGTGTACCTCGTCGAACCGCCATGCCCGCCGGTTTGGGTGCTCCAGCCAGTCTCTCGCGTACTCCGCCAGCCCCGGCGGCAGATGGCGCGGAAAGTCGAGCCACGGCAGGTAGTCAAGCCACTGGCTCTCGACATCCTCGTTCCATACCTCCAGTGCCTCCGCTGGCGTATGCGGCGGCGGCAATCCCTGGCGTCGCCGAAGATCTGGAGCCATAGAAGTGAGCCACCACTTGATGCGCCGTCCCGGCCGGAACCCGCCAGGCCAATCCACCTCTGTCAATTCCAGGGGAATGGTGTACGCACACATCGCCACCAGATGCGGCGGGCGCAATTTTGCCAACTGCCACTGCATCCAGGCATTATAAGAGGCTCCCAGAGTACCGATCCTACCATTGCACCAGGGCTGCGCCGCCAGCCACTCCACAGAGTCGTAACCATCTTCGGCATCCCCCGTATGCGCCTCGGTAAACGGCACCCAATCGCCCTCAGACCCGTAGCGCCCGCGTGAATCCATACTCACCACGGCATAACCGGCGCGCACATAACGCTCAAATCCGGACTTCGGACGGCCGTATGGCGTGCGCAGCAAAATTCCAGGGAAGCACCCCTCCGCATCGGGACGGAACACATGTGCCGCCATCCGCATCCCATCGCGCATCGGCACCCATACGTCGGGATCAGTGAGAATCTCCATAGCATTATTCATCGCACAGGCTCCGTATCAATAGTACCCATCGGCACCTCCAGCAGATCCTCTCCGAGGATCACCTGACCGTCGAATATCTCTCCTACCTCGTGCAACACCCGCTCCCGAACGCCCGGCGTTTCCAACTGCTCCGTCAGATGAACGAGAACCAGCGTCTTGACGCCAGCATCCCGCGCCGTAGTCGCCGCATCGAGGTGACCAGAACAACAACTCGTCAGACGTTCGTCATCGACTTCGCCATTGATGAAATGGCACATGTGCAGCAGCACATCCGCACCTCTTGCCAGATCCGTGAGCCGATCCACCGGCGCAGTGTCGCCGCCAAATACGATGGTACCATCAGGTGTGGTCAAACGATATGCCAGACAGGTAAGCTGGGGCTGTACATGCACCACCTCTGCCACATCGACCTGCCAGCCATCGGTCTCAATCCGATCTCCGGAACCGACCTCGCGCACCTGTGGATTGGGCCTCTTCCGCGGCATAGTGCCGCCGCGCGCCTCGTACACAAAATGGCTACCCGGGTGCAGAGTACGGGCCGCCAGATCCGGGCCAAAGGCGCCATCGGCAGAAAACAACCGGTGCGCCATATGCGCTGTTGGCGCCGGGCCGTACACCTGCAATTCCGGTATCTGGCCGACGCTCTGATCCCAGCGCGTCAGCACCAGATAGGCAAAATCAATGCAGTGGTCGTAGTGCAAATGGGTCAGAAATAAATGGTCAATCGAGGGCAGAGCGAGACCCGCTTCGAGCATGCGCCGCACCGACGCCGGACCGCAATCGAAGATCAGGGTTTCGTCACCCGTCTGGACGAGATAGCTGGAGCCGCCGCGGTGCGCGAGCGGGGCAGGAGTGCCGGTACAGAGAAGTTGAAGTCGCGTCATCACTTTTGTCCTATCTTGCAATTCACACGCGCAGACAATATCCGACAAACCTCACCCAAGCGCAATGCCAACTCATCATCCTCTGCGCAACCTTCCCAGAACCCTCTGAGCCACGGTCATATTGAACTGATGCCCCCCGTCGAACCGATCCACAAACAAATCCCTTATAGCACCTGCAGCCCGATACGCCTTCCGAATCCGCGCCAGACCGCGCGCTGCCCAATCGTGTGGAATAAGCCGATCCTGCGTCCCAATCTCAATAACCATAGGCCGGGGCGCAATCAGTGAAAAAATCTCCGGCGTATCGCCATAGCGGAGCAGACCGGGAATCAACTGCGCGCCGCACTGACTCAGAGCCTGATAGCGCTCCTGGTACAAATTCATACACCCGGAAGGAACCGCGATCTTAATCCGGGAATCAAACGCCGAAATCATCATCGTCATCCGCCCCCCCAGCGACAGCCCCGCGCACCCCAGCCGGTCTCCATCGACAAAATCGAGCCCCTGCAAAACATCCAGGGCAGCCCCCAGATCGCAGAGATGGAGCGCCACCACAGTAGTACCCAGCAAAGTAGCACACATATAATTCCGGGGACAAAAATCAGTCCGGGGACCGGGATAACCAGGCCGGCGCTCTCCAAACCCCCGAAGATCCGGAGCGAGAACCACATAACCCTGTTCTGCAAACCCGTGCCCAAAATCGTAACTACATTTATCGATCTCAGCCTGCCGCTCGGGCGTATCGTTAAGCCCCACCACACTATCCTTCCCAAAATGCCCGTGCCCGTGAAGACAGAGAAGCCCCGGCGCTTTATCCCCCTGCGTCAGACCCTTTGGCACCAGGAGATAAGCCGGCACAAAAACCCCAGGCTCCGTCTGGTAAGAAATCCGCCTGCGCACGTACACACCACAGTCGATCTCCTCCTCAAACTCAAGACAAAGCGCAGCCCGTTCGGGCCGCGGGCCAATCAGCCCGGTCAGCACATCTCGAAACTCCTCCTGCCAGACGCAAAAATCCTCCTTAGTCGCACCCTCAAATAGCAGAGACGGCTGCGCCTGATCAATCAAACGAGAAAGATCGTCTTCAAAGGATATAGGTCGCATAGAATGCTCCTTAACACATAGGATGAAATCGCCGCAGGAGGGAGGACCAATGAAAGAATCCAGGGGCAAGATAGTGTGTCATATCTGCAAAAACAAGAGAGGATTTCCGTTGACATCCTATTGTCACACCCCTACTTTGCGGACACGCTAACATTTGGAAATTTAAAAGGAAAAAACAGTGATCCTGGGACTGGCATCGCCAACCTACAGCGGCACTCTCCCCGAGCAGGCGCCGCTATTGTGGTTGCTGGACCGCTGCGCGGAATACGACCTGAAGGCCATGGAGGCGCCGCTACCCCTGTCGGGGACAGACCATCCGAAGGAAGTCAAAGAGAAAGCGGCCGATCTGGGGGTGACATGGGTGGGCTACTGGAGCGAGGATTTCGTAACACCGGACGGGGGTGAAATCCGGTTGCGAGAGCGGGCAGAGCGGGCGTTTGACCAGGCCAGTATCGGCGGGGTGAAAACGATCGTGATCTTCGGGAGAGGGAGCCTTCACAACCGGTTTACGCGACAGCCCCCGCTGGCCGACCAGTTGCGCCTGGCGGCCGATCACCTGAGACCGGTGGCAGAAGCGGCGTCGGAAAGAGACATCCAACTCTCCTTGCTGCCCCACCTGGACTATCGGGGCCACGAAATGGTATCGGTAATGGAGAAGGTGTGCCACCCGAACCTGATGATGGCGTTCGATACCGCCAATCCTTTTCCGGTCTGCGAAGAACCAGTAGCTGCCGCAAAGGTGGTATTGCCCCACGCGGTGGCGGTGGCGTTCAAGGACGTACAGATCTATCCCCATCGCTCGAATGACGTGACAATCTGGGGAACACCGATCGGGCGAGGCTCGGTCGATTTTGAGACACTTCTGCCGATGCTATCCGAACAACTTCCCAATCCGGAAAAGACCACTGCCTGCATCAAACTGCGGCTGCCGCCCGGCAGCGCCGAACACGTCGACTGGATGAACCAGAGTCTGACCTATCTGCGGTCGCATCTCTAACCTCCTGGACAGTGAATCCCTTAATCTCGCGCTCCCCGAATAGGATGAATCTCTCGAAACTTCTGGAATTCCCAAAAAGCGTGGTCCGCCGCGTACCCGTTTGGAACCTCCTCTGTCTTATCCAGCCGCTTGTACGCCACACGCACATGAAGCACCTGTGGTTCATCCACGGGAAGCGCGTTCACCTGCCAGTTAAAATCCCACGCGGGGCTACTCTGCCCCGGAACAATTGACCCGCCAGCACCCGAAGGAGAAAGATAGAACCGAAACCCCGGATAATCATCCGCCATAATCAAAAACATCATGCCCCGGATAATACCAAAATAAAAGGGATAATCGAAAGTATGTCCCGAATCCGAATGGCTGAAATTCCGCTTCCCATCAAGAAATGCCGTAGCTGCATCCCGCCCCCAGGGTTCGCGTTCATCCACCGGCAGATCGGTCGGAAAAATCATCGCTCCCTGCCCGTGAATCGGATTGTAATAATAGGTCCATAGCCCCTTCTCGATAAAATGAATACCGCCATCCAGAGGAGAATTGACATAACAACACCAGCCAAAAGAATAGTCTTCCTGTGGCCTGTGCCCCTCTCGAGCCGTGGCAGTCATCTCATAGTCGATATAGTGTGGCGGAACCAGCCGATAGATCCCCCGCGTCTCCACGAAATTATTGGCCTCTGACGCCTCCTTAAACAACTCCACCGCGGTCTCATCTACCCGCCGCACCGCGGGCCGTCTTCCCCGGTGGTGGCCGAAAAGCAGCACCCCATTTCCCTGAGACACAGCAGTATGACCGTCTTTGGTCGAAGTCAAAAACCAGACCCCGCTGTGCTGATCCTGCCCGGCGCCGTGGTCGGTATCGTCTCCAATAATCGCGCGCAATTCGCCAGCAGAAATGAAGTAACATGGCTCAGACATTGGTATTTCTCCTTAGCAGATAGTTCATCAATATGGCATCCCCAGTTTTATCTCTCAGATTTCGCAAGCGCAGGCGTACCGAGACCGGCAGGTGCTTTCTCTTTCCGGCACTCATACTATTGCCTCCATATAGGGCTGAAGTGCTTTGTTTGGAATCGCCATCCACACCTGAAATTGTCGGTATTTATATATACATTTTCAGACAAAATTGCTATTACTTTAAAGCAATATCTGTCGCGGAAAGTACTATGCCCTACAAACCTTCTCCCCATCCTCGCACAAAATCGCTACCCGTTCAACCGCAGTCTAATCAGGTCTTCCTCCCTTTCAATCGCTTGTCCCACAATACTTTGTATCCGCCCTTAAAATCTCACAAAAGCACTGACCTACTACTGTTTTCTGAAGGGATGTATAGTTGACTTTATGTGTCAATCAGGCTATTTTTTACGACATTAAACTCCTGTCTCCAAAATCTCAGTTTTTTTGCGCATCATAACGTTAACGCATGATCAAGAGTTTTGCAGACAAGCGCACCGCGGCTATCTTTGCGGGCCATACTGTTCGCGGCCTGCCTCTGCAACTCCAGCAACGAGCGCGGACGAAGCTTCTGGCAATTGATGCTGCTAATCGGCTCAACGACCTGCTTATTCCACCTGGCAATCGTCTCGAGGCTTTGCGAGCTGATCGTAGAGGGCAATATAGTATTCGCGTCAATGACCGATGGCGCATCTGCTTCGTTTGGCGCAATGGTGAATCACGGGAAGTCGAGATCGTTGACTATCATTGAGGAGGTAAATGATGACCATTAAACGCGAAGAACTGGACCGACGAAAGGTTGACTTCTCAGAAGTCACAACCGGACAGCTACTGTCTCCGGTACATCCTGGCGAGATCCTACGCGATGAATTCCTTATTCCGATGAATCTCAGTGTGGATCGCCTTGCTCAGGGGATCAAGGTTTCGGAGAAGGACTTAGACGCTATCGTGCATGGAATTAATGGAATTACAATCGATACCGCGCTACGCCTTGGTCACTACTTTGGCATGACGCCTGAGTTCTGGATCAATCTTCAGACCCGCTACGATCTCGATGTCGCCGAGCACACGGTACGTCGCCAAATTGAGCGGGAGATAGAACCGCTGATTGCATCTCCGTAGCAGGACAGAC
>JAPOXY010000267.1 GCA_026706845.1 Gemmatimonadota bacterium | reverse complement strand
AGTACATCCCGTTCCAGGCCTTCCATAATCGGCATCCACTTTGCCCCGCGCCCAATTTTTATTTTGAAATTTTTGAATCCGTGTTCCTGGCCGGTTTTTACTTCTTCCTGAAAAATTGCCACTGCTTCGTCGCCATCCGCTTCCAGGTCGTCGATATAAACCGATCCATCGTAAAGTTCCACTGCCCGGGAGCCGTGCGCGCCCAGCAGTTTGTACAATGGCTGATCCGAGAGTTTTGCCACCAGGTCCCACAGGGGTAAGTCGATGCTTTCGCCCGCTTTCAAACAGCCGTTGGGCAATGCGAAGAGTTCATTCAATTGGTTTCCCAAAAATTGTTCGGCCTGTTTGCGGTTTATGCGCGACCAGCCGACGCCAACGGTGCCGCTATCTGTATGGATGCGAACGACGTGATCCGTAACCATATCGCCTATGGGGCCACCTTTGGAATTTACGCCCACAAAGCGTGGACGCGGACTTTTTAACATTACTTTTTCAATGCGTACAATGCGTTCATCAAGTAGATCTGCCATTATCAAGACCTCCGTTTGTTGTCGCGTTCAAAAACGACATCATCGCCAAACCGCTTTCGTCCCTTTGCGGCAGGACCAACAATGTCTAACTGTCCTCTGCCCATCACGGCTTCGCGCGAGCCATCCCGCTCGGGATCGGCATAGCGCACAAACCACGCATCCAGATCGGCCTGTAGCGATTCCCGAGTGGGGTGGTGTTTTTGTTCTGCGATCAGATTTTGTCGTTCCTCCGGGTCGTTTACCAGATCGTAGAGTTCATGTGGTCCATAGGGATAGCGATGGACGTACTTCCATTCCGCAGTGCGGATCATTCGCGTGGGACCGTATTCGTCATATACAACCACCTTGTCGTTGCTATCCAAAGCGCGTCCTTCCAGCAATGCGGAAAAGCTGCGTCCGGGAAGGGAATCGGAGTCGGGATTTTCTACGTTGAGATAGTCCAGTAAGGTCGGCATGATGTCGTAATGGCTGTGCAGTGAGGAAATAACTTTGCCTTCGGGAACGCGCCCTGGATGCGAGAAGAGCATGGGGACTTTCACCGAGGTGTCGAACATGTTTGGCGGGAATGTTCCATTGCCTTTGCCGTAAATCCCGTGATGTCCCATGTTCATTCCATTGTCGCTTGTAAATGCGATGAGTGTATTTTCTCGCAGTCCATTGGCTTCCAGCCAATCCAGCAACCTGCCCACGTTGGCGTCCATCGCGGTCATGGAGGCAAAATAGCCGCTGAGTGTTTCTCTGCGTTCTTCTTTCGTATATCCCAAAGAACCCGATGATCCTGTCTTTGACAACTGCTGCGGATGCATGGGTTCGTCAGGTGTTGATTCAAAAGGACAGTTTTGGTAATAATCTTCGAATAACTCGGGCGGATGGTGTTCGCGTCCCCAGGGTGCGTGTGGCGCTGTGTAGTGAACGTTCAAACAGAACGGTTGATTTGCATTCTCCAAAAAGTCCAGTGCATTATTTGTAATCAGATCACTCACGTAATCCGATGTTTGATACGCTTTGCCGTCGCGAATCATCGGGGGATTGTAATACGGTCCCGCGCCACTTGCGTGAACATCCCAAAATGCAAAGCTTTTCTGCGGTTTTTCCGAATAGCCCAGATGCCATTTGCCACTTAAACCGCACGTGTAACCCCGTTCAGATAAGATATCCGTATATGCTGTTTGTCCCGATAGATATTCGATAGCCCGATCATCTGCGCCGTAGATATTTGAATTGCCTGTCCGCAAAAAATCCTGTACGCCGTGTTGCGATGGAATGCGGCCCGTTAAAATGGAAGCCCGAGCCGGTGAGCAGACCGGCGACGCGCAAAAGAAATTCTCAAAGCGCAGTCCGGTTGCGGCCAATCGATCCAGATTGGGCGTGCGAATTTCCGAATTGCCCGCACACCCCATCGCCCAATATCCCTGGTCATCTGTTAAGATAAAAAGCAAGTTGATTTGTTCAGACATGGTATTTATTCCGTTTGTGAAAGGCCTATTCTCGCCCCAGTATTTTTAACAGGCGATCTGGCCGGCGGGTAATGATGCCATCTACTTCATTTTCAATTAGCATTCGCATTTTTGATTCGTTATCCACAGTCCATATTTGCACCTGTATATTGTTTTTGCGTGCCCCTGATAAAAGGCGTGGATGGCTACCATTTATCGGTCCCATTTTTAGTGGGAACTGCAATACTTCGACATTGGGCTGATAAATCGCGCTCAGGTGCAGCCAGCACAGGGCGTAAAAAATCATTCCTTCTGTCATGCCCGGCGATGTCGCAACTTCGGGAAACTGCTTGCGAAAACGCTTCAATGTCCCGGTGTCAAAACACGCGACCAGCACGCGGTGCTGCATGCCATGGTGGCGGATCAGGTTGCCAAATGCCTCGACAATATCCGGCTCTTTTTGTTTGATTTCAATGGTCATTCGCATGTGCGGAAAAGTCGCAAAGACTTCATCCAGCGTTGGAGGCTCTATTCCTTTTCCGCGAAAGGGAAAAGTCGCGCCATTGTCCGCCGTCCATTTGTATCCCGCGTCTAATTGTTTCAATTCTGCAAGTGTCAGATCATTTACACGCGCGTTGCCATTGGTCGTGCGCGTCACGATCTCATCGTGAAAGACTACGATATGGCCGTCCTTTGTACTGCGAATATCCATTTCCAGCATATCCACGCCGAGATCTACGGCGTGTTGGAAAGCATACAGCGTATTTTCGGGCCACAACCGCCATCCTCCCCGGTGTGCAATCACTTCAACACCCGCGTTTTTTTTTAGAAAAGGATGATCGGACATCGGTTTCCTCCAGATGGATAGCGCAACACATAGCGCGGTGAACAACAATATGGAGATGAGCAAAATTTTAGCGATTCGTTTCACTATCGGGCCAGCCGTATCAAGTTGTGTTATTCTGGTAAATGCGAGAGAAGATTTTTGGGTTTCGCGCTTGATTTCTCGAAGGTGCGTTGTTACTTTGACCAGATGGAAATCCAATTTATCGGAAAATTTATGTCTCGCACATTTATCAAATTTGCCCTCACGGGTTTATCGGGGGTATTTGTCAATCTCGGTTCGTTTCAGCTTTTGCTCACTCTCGGCGTGCATAAGTTGCTGGCATCGCCAGTTGCAATTGAGCTATCTATTATCTCAAATTTTCTGCTCAATAACTACTGGACTTTCCGCGATCGCGCGCTGGCGGGGAGAAAGCGCGTTCGGGGTTTGAAGTATCACCTCGTTTCACTGGTGACGCTCATGCTGAGTTATGGCACATTTATCTTGCTTTCCTTTCTTTTTTCAGCGGTGCCAGCGGTCATTTTGCAGGGATGCGCGATTGCCCCGGCCACATTGTTCAACTATTTCATCAATTCCTTCTGGACGTTTCGCGAAGAGACAGATGGATGTCCAGGAGAACAGGAGGACGGTGCGCAATGAATCGCGTGCATGCCCAGGTTGAAGCATTTAATCCCTTACGCGACGGGATTGCACTGGCCGCATCAATTGTTGCCCCGCTCGTACTTTATGTGCTTACTATGCCGCGCACTGTTGTTTTGGAAGATGACGGCTTGTTTCTCATGGCTGGAGCACACCTCGGCGTGGCACATCCGCCGGGCTATCCGCTCTATACCCTTATCGTCTATCTGTTTACGCTATTGCCTTTTGGCAGTGTTGCTTTTCTCGGTCATTTGTCCAGCGCGGTATTGGGCGCGCTCACCTGTGGCTGCGTTTATGTGTGTGCCCGCCTGTTGGGCGCATCGCCAACCCCAGCCAGGACTGCCGCCTGGCTGTTTGCCGCTTCTGAGCATTTCTGGTCTCAGGCCATTATTGCCGAGGTTTATACGCTCAATGCGTTGTTCTTTTTCGGTCTCAATGCGTTGCTTTTATACGGCCTCCGCCAGCCGCAGCGCACCGGGATCTGGATTACTGCGGCTGTCGTTTATGGATTGAGCCTGACCAACCACTGGCCGCTGATGGTGCTTTCAACGCCGGGTTTGATGCTATTGGTCTTTACCATTTGGCGCACCGTGTTTAGGAAACTGCCGCTGCTTTTGGGAGTTTCCCTGCCGTGTGCAGCTTTGCCTTATGTCTGGATGGTCTGGCGGTCGCATCGGAGTCCTCTGATCAATTTTTACGGCTCTATCGATACGTTGAAAGAATTCTGGCACTACTTTAGCCGGCAGGGCTATGCCCATATAGATGCCAGCCCCAGTGCGGGATGGAATGACCGATTCGGATTCATGCAATGGCTGGGCAACGAGTTTTTGTGGCAATTAACGTTGCCGGGATTTGTACTGGCTGTGTTCGGCCTGATCGTTCTGTTTCAGCGGCGGCAGATCGCAAAAGCGGGTTCGGGGTTGCTGGTGTTTTTGGGCAATAGCATCGTGCTGATCGCCTTGCTGGGTTTTGATTTTGACTTTTTCTGGGGCGCGATCTTTCGGCCATATTCCCTGTTGTGTTATGGCATAGCGGCTCTGTGGCTGGGCATTGGATTGCAGGTTGTGCTCGACTGGTTGGCAGAACGGTTGCCTTCCAAATTTGCCCAGAGGCCGAGACTCAAAATCGGTATGGCAGCACTGGTGGGCACGGCGATGGTTGCATGGTCTGTGCACGAACACTGGCGGGCCAATGATCGATCCGATAGCGACTTTGCCGAGCACTATGCAGACATGCAATTGGATATTCTGCCAGAGGACGCGGTCCTGTTCGTATTCGGCGATGCAACCGGGCCGATGGGCTATTATCAATACATCGAGAACCGCCGTCCAGATGTCGCGTTGTACAATCTTCAGGGACTCGTATATGGCAAACGCCTCTACGATCCATTTTTGCCCAAAGAGAACAGGCTGGAGGTTTTGGAAAAATTTACTGATTCGACAGAACGAGCCCTCTTTTTTCCCATGGATTACGATATTTTTCCCAATCGTCAGGGACGGATCTATGGTTTTCTCCTGGAGGTGGTTAAAGATGGCAAGCCTGGTACCATAGAGATAAAACGCCACCCACGCGGAGAAGAGTACTTCACGCAACTCATAGCGCTACAACCCATTGATCGCTGGGAGCGCGTACGGCGAAACGGATTGTTGTCCCAGTACGGGCGATATTTGGGTTTGATTTATTTTTCGGGCGATCCGGGATTTCTCGATTCAATGCAGGAATTGTTCCGCCTCGCAGAGAAAAGCTATGCCTGTCTCCTCGGCATGGCGGCCACACTGATAGAGAATGGGAATAGCTCGCACTGGGAACAGGTCTCGGCGTGGTTAGATAGAGCGGAGACGCTCAAACACGAGGCTTTAAAAAAGAAAACCCTGGCGCGGCTATACTACTTGAAGGGTAGCCTGCTGCAAAAACAAGGCAAGAGGGTAGAAGCTGTCGCGTCTTTTGGGAAGTCCCGCGATATATATCCCCATCCCGATAACAAGGCGCTCAAGGCCCTCGAACAATACAAGGTCAATTTCAAAGGGGTCAATCCGCCAGGTCGGGAAAGCCCAAAACCTGTTTTGCCGTTCCCCCCATAATCTCTGCTTTTTGCCGCGGGTTCAAATCTGGTAGCATTTCATCGATTACCTGCACCAGCTTATCATATCCCGGATCTTCCAAAATCCAGGGAAAATCCGTCGCCCACATCAATTTGTCTGCTCCGAACCTGGAAAGCAATGTTTTGTGCCAGCTCTCTAAATCGCGATAGGGCCAGGCTTCTTTGCTAAATGCATATTGCCCCGATAGATGTACGCAGATATTGGGGTATTCGTGCAAGCCCAGCATCGAGTAGCGCGTCATGGGGGGTATGGGGGTATTGATGTGCGGGCGCCCTTCGTTATCCCACGAAAACATTCCCTCGCCTGGACAGATCATCAGGTGGTTAAATACGGCGCGAATTTCGGGAAATGCCTGAACCATAAAGGCGACTTGATGCGCGTCTTTTGCCCGAATATAGAGCCACATCACGTAGTTTTTTTTTGCCGCGTGTTTCCAGATGCGATACGAAGTGAATGTTTGTATATCCATTTGAGATAGAGGATCGGTAGGCCCGCCAATTTCGTTAATCCTGAATCCGATAATATCCCCATTCTCAGCCAACCGATCCATGTGGTCTTCCGGCGCGTCCCATTCATCTCGGGGAATCAACCCAATTCCCCGAAAGCGATTGGGGTAGGTCTTTAAACAATGCTGTAAGTACCGATGGTGCGCCAATTGCGCACCGCCAATCTGCGTCAGCACGGCCTGATCAACCCCATTTGCCGCCATGACCTCCAGCAATTTTTCTGCTGTCTCTGCCCTGTCTGCAGGACACTGATCATCCACCTCGCGGGGAAATTCATCTGACAGCTTTTCAAATACATGCAGGTGCGAGTCAATAATTGGCATACTCATCTCTCATCCAGGCTGAACAACCGCCTGCGGTCTGGCGTTGTGCATTTGTGTGCTATCGCTGCAAAATGTTTGGTCGATATGCGGTCCTTACTCCACTTTTCATAGATGAGAATAATCGACTTGCGCGGCTTTAACGTGCGGTTGACCATCGATGTATGCCATCCATAAGAATTGAATAATACCGCATCGCCCGCTTTGCCCGGATACACTTTGTGCCCCGGCATTGAATCCAGCGGACGGACCAAGGGACAAGACCCGACGTCGGGTTTGTGGCTGCCCGGTACATATCCAAATGCTCCGCCATTGGCCGGAACATCCTCAATATAAATCTGTACCTTCATGTGGAGTGGTATTGTATGCGGGACATCTGGATGCCAGCCCACATAACTGATGGGTGAGACCGGCAGGGTTCGAACTTGCGGCGCGAGCAAGATCAGGTCTTCATCGGCGAAATCCATCAAAAACCCGTACCAGCCAGGATAATCGATCAGGTCGATAAATAAGTCGTCCTTTTCCAGTGGTTTTGGAATATCAAAATGGGCAGCGGGACGCGTGCCTTTCGCAATTCCCTCCAACCATTCGCGCCTGGCCTCGGCGGCACATTGATCAAATGTCGCCTGTAATCGCGCGAGGTCTTCTCCAACAATTGCATTTTCTAAAAACAACACGCCGTTGTCTTCCCACTCCTGCCGTTCAGCATCTGTTGGCCGTCTCATACGCATCTCCTGACAAGTGGTTCACCGCAATACTATATACGCGAACAATTAATTGGACAAAAGCGGCGAAGTCAAACAAAAAAGCCTCAGATAAAATCCGAGACTTTCAGGTGGTTGATTCACGGTAGGGATGTGTGTTTACGGCACGGGCGACCAGCGCGGGAAGCGTGCGCCAATGGGGAGATTGGGAATGGAGTACATATTAGAGCCATCTACATTCATGACCTTAATGGTCGAAAATCCCGAGATGAGATTTGTTGCATAGGTGTGAAATGCAAATGCTATTTGCTTTCCATCGGGCGACCAGGTTGGATTGCGCAATGCTTCGAGGGGTTGGGAAGACGTGAGACGGCGCACATTTGAACCATCCGGATTCATTAAGTAAATCTCGTACTGTGCCAGGGGTGTTCTCGTATCTGTTGGTGGGGGTTGATGGCGGTTGGATTCGAATGCTATCTGCCTTCCATCGGGCGACCAGGCAGGTGCAGAGTGCAAGGTGCCATTGCCATCTGTCAAACGCATCGCGCCTGTACCATCGGCATTGGCGATATAGATATCGGTTCCCCGACCGCGATGTCCAGCCTGATAGGCAAATTTGGTGCCATCGGGCGACCAGACGGGCAGTTGTTCTTCCATCTCTGTATTGATCAACACCTTTTCGTCAGAGCCGTTGATATTGACGACATAAATATCCCAGGTTGTCTCATCGCTACGCCATGCTTGAAAGAGAATTTTCTGCCCATCGGGCGACCAGGACGATGCAAAATCGCCTCCCGAATCTTCAACCACACTGCGGATATTGCTCCCGTCGGCATTCATGACAAAAATGTTGAAATTGGCATTGCCACTGCGGTTCGAGGCAAAGGCGAGTTGTGTGCCGTCGGACGACCACGATTGCCCGGAATATTCAGCCAGGTCGTCTATGGGATTGAGATTGATGGGGTTTTTTCCATCGGGATCTACGATATGGAGATGAAAACTGCCCGTTTGCAGGTTTTGCCTCAAATATGAGATCCGACCCGGACCTCCCGGTATTGCCTCTGCCCCGGGTTCGCCCGGTGTGGGGCCCGTGACGTCCGGTGGTGTGTTTCCGCAAGCAGAAAGAGTTAAAATACAGAGCACACTTGCAAAAATATGTCTGGTGTAATACCACTGTGTACGAGACTGATGCATTTGGTTCCTTTTCTCGTCTATCTGCCCAGGCCGTTTGCGACTTTGTTGATTGCGGCGGCAGTGTCGCGGATGTCGTTTTCGTCGAGGTGCTCGTGAAGGCCCCATACGACAACTGTACTCAATGCCTGTACTGCGCCTGGAACGAGTTCCGGGCCGTAGTTATATTCGCGGCTTGTTACGCCGTGGTGAAAGGGGAATCCGCTGTTTCCATAGGTGCGTTTTTCGGTCAGATAATTCCCTCGCATAAATATCGGGTCTTTGATATAATGCGCCCCCATAGATACGCCTTCGGCACGCACGGCTTTGCAAAATTCATCGGGATCGTGGCCCGTGACGTGAAAAATAAAATTCCACCACGAGACCTCGCGGTCTCCCTCGGGGGGAATGGGTGTTATGCCCGGGGTATCGGCAATCAGTTCACAAAGCAACGCGCCCAGTTCGTGGCGTTGCTCGACCACGCCGCGCACCTTTTCCAACTGCGCGAGGCCAACCGCGCCCTGCATTTCGGTCATGCGATAGTTGGGTGCGACAAAAGCGTGATCGCGGTCGGCCATATATTGATAATCCCATCCTTTATCGGAGAACAGCTTGAGGCGAATATAGGTTTCTCGGTCATGCGTGACCGTCATCCCGCCATCGCCCGTGGTCATGTGTTTTGACTGTTGCAAACTAAAACAACCCATGTGCCCAAAAGTTCCCACATAGCGACCTTTGTATTTGGTGGCGTGACATTGGCTGCAATCTTCAATTAGCGTGATATGATATTTTTCCGCAATTTTTACCACTTCTTCAACATTGCAGGGGCGCCCGAACAAGTGTACGAGGATGATTGCGCGCGTACGGTCTGTAATATTTGCTTCAATTGATTCGGGTGTCATGTTCATCGTCAGGGGATCGACGTCGGCAAATACGGGCACGGCATTTTGAATCAATATGGGCATTACGCTGCCCGGATCGGTAATGGGCGCGGTGATGATTTCGTCCCCCGGTTCGGGATCGACAACGCCCACTGCCAGATGAATGGCCGCCGTGCCGCTCGTTGAACTTTGTGCATATCCCATTCCGTAAAATTCGGCAAATTGCTTTTCAAAATCTTTGACATAGGTGCCGCTCTTGCCAAATAAATTTTGACTGCGCACGGCGTCCAATAACAATTCTTCTTCTTTTTTTCCAAATGGCGTGCGCGAGGGGAAGGGGGCTGTGCGCGTTTTTTCTCCGCCATGAATAGCTAATTTTTCGTTCATATCCGTTCTCCAATGTCTTATGCCGCTTGTAAGGGGCCAACCACGTCCTGGCTCTGGCATTACAACTGCTCCACCTCCGAGATGATACGCTTCAAATTGGCCGCTCCTTTGGCGACACTGCCCCGGATGTCCGCTGGATCTGAGACCTCGAGGCAGATAGTGCCCTTGTAGCCCACATCTTTGAGGATGCGAAAGATCTCGGTCCAACCCGAATTCCCCTCGCCGCCGATCGCGCGCTTGACGTATTCGCCCGAGGGGATTTCGCGCCACTCCTCCCCAGATTGGGGATCCTGCCGAATGTGGAAGTCCTTGGCGTGAATGTGGACGACATGTCTGGCGAGAAGCCGGGTCGCCTCAACGTGGTCTTCTCCAAAGACCGTGCGGAAATTGGTGAAGTCGAGGTTCACGCCGAAGTTGGGGCGATCGACCCGCTCGACGATGCGCGCTGTCTGCGACGTGCGTCCGAGCAGCAGCCCGTGGTTCTCAACGCCGACTTTCAAGCCTTTTTCGATAGCGCTGTCTGCGACGGTCTGCATGCTTTGGGCAACGCGGGCGAGGGCATCTTCGGGATCGATATCGTCGCGGGATCTGCCGGGAGGTGGGGCGGTGCGGGGATCGACTCGGACCGTATCGGCTCCGAGGATCACAGCGACCTGGAGCATCTTCTCGCACCAGTCCAGGCAGGCGCGATTTTCGCCTTCGTCATAGACGGCGAAATCAGTCGCCAGGGCGTGGCACGAAGCCTGCAGGCCCACCCGGTCCATCAGTTTCCGGGCCTCGCGCGCCTGTTCTTGCACGTCTCGATCGGGACTCCAGTATGGGGAGTAGGGCTCAAAGCAGTCGGCCTCAGTCTCCTTTCCCACGAATTCGATGGCCTCCATCAAAGAGATCTTACCCTCGGTCAGCATCGAATTGAAGCAGTAACTGCACACACCCGTTTTCACCGGTACCTCCTTTGACTGCTCTTTATGCAAAGGGTTTGCGGTCGTCTTCCCAGTTTCGGCCGACAGGGCGGAGTTGCCCGCTACCTGTGACATTGTAATCGCGTCCGTCTTTGTCGGGAACGCTGTAGGTCGCAAACCACGTTTCCATCTGCGTTTTCATCGTTTTTATGCGGCTGGCCTGCGCATTGTCGTCAACGAGGTTGTCGCGCTCGTCGGGATCGTTTTGCAGGTCATAGAGTTCATTGGGACCATCGGGATAGCGATGTACGTATTTCCACTTAGCCGTGCGAATCATGCGCGTCGTGCCGTATTCGTCGTATATAACGACATTGTCGCGCCCGGGATCTTCTTCGCCTTTAAGTGCAGAGAGGAAGGATCGGCCGGGGTAGTTGCGGCCTTCTGGTAAGGGCAAGTTGAGATAGTCGAGAAGGGTGGGCATAAAATCGTATCCCGAAGCCATTGCGGGTTGCACGCTGCCTTCGGGGATGACGCCGGGATGACTGGATAGGAAGGGCACTTTGATGGAGTTTTCATACATATTTAAGGGGCGCGTGCCATTGCCTTTGCCCCAAAAGCCGTGATGACCGCAGGAAAAGCCATTGTCAGAGGTGAAGACAACGAGGGTGTTGTCGCGAATCTCTTTGTCCTCAATTTTATCGAGGATGCGTCCTACGTCATAATCCATTGCGGTAACTGCGGCAAAATAACCTTTGAGACTTTCGCGGTTGCCCAAATTACCGCTCAAGCCACCCGCCCA
Source organism: Gemmatimonadota bacterium (assembly GCA_026706845.1). Classification (NCBI taxonomy): domain Bacteria; kingdom Pseudomonadati; phylum Gemmatimonadota; species Gemmatimonadota bacterium. The sequence continues at coordinate 26,584 of JAPOXY010000267.1, read as the reverse complement.
GGGGTGTGGATCTTCTTGTGGGCAGGATTCAAATGGGCAGTCGTCGTAGGAATCGACAATATCCTGGGGGTGTCCGGTCCAGGGGCTGTGGGGCGCTGTGTAGTGAACGCTGAGATAAAAGGGCTTATTGTCATCGGCGTGGTTGTCGATGAATGCGAGGGCGTCGTCGGTGATGGCGGTGGTCACATAACCCGGTACGGTGACGAGTTCGCCGTTGCGTACCAGTGTGGCGTCGTTGTAGGGACCACCGCCTTTTTCGTGGGCAAACCAGTGAGAGAAGCCGTGCTGAGGCAAGGTGCTATTGCCCAGGTGCCATTTGCCCGATAGCCCACACGTCCAGCCGTGTTCGGATAGGATATCGGTATAGCAGATTTCGTCCTGGAGATAAGAAGCTGCATCGGGACCGGTGTTGCCTTCGCGGATCCAATCGTGTACGCCGTGTTGTGAGGGGATGCGACCGGTGAGAAAAGAGGCGCGGCTGGGCGAACACACGGGAATGGTGACAAAGAAATTGTCGAAGCGAATACCCGTGGCAGCAATGCGGTCGAGATTGGGGGTGCGAATTTCTGGATTGCCATAACATCCGGCAGCCCAGGGTCCTTGATCATCGGTGAGGATAAAGATGATGTTGGGAGCCATTGGTTATCCTTTCAATGTTGAGGCGTACAGGTGTGCGTTATAAGTCGTGAGCGCAATGTACGCGCATCGAAATAGCTTGTCAATTTGCAAAAGCAATCGGCCTTTTGAATTGAGACAACGCGATTAATCTGCAGCGCGATTCAGTTCTGATCGGAATGCGCGGCGTTCGCGCCCGATGAGGCGGTAGAAGGCGTCGATAATGTCTTCGAGAATATTGTAGCTGATGGGAACGAGCAAGAGGGTGATAACGGTTGCAAAGAGAACACCAAAACCGAGGGATATGGCCATTGGCACCAGGAATTGCGCCTGAAGGCTTTTTTCCAATAGCAGGGGGGTGAGGCCCAGAAATGTCGTGACTGAGGTCAGGAGTATGGGGCGAAAACGCACAGCACCGGCTTCGCGGAGGGCATCGAAAAGTGGGTGGCCTTTTTCGCGTTGTTTGTTGATAAAATCGACCATGACCAGACTGTCATTGACGACGATACCTGTAAGTGCAACGATGCCAAATACGGAGAGAATCGAGAGATTAAATCCAAGAGCGACATGCCCCCAGACTGCGCCGACGATTCCAAATGGGATGGCCCCCATCACAATGAGGGGTTGGACATAGGATTTGAAGGGAATGGCGAGCAAAATATAAATGATGAGCAAGGCGATAACAAAGCTTTGGGCCAGTCCCTGTAGCATTTCATCCTGTTCTCTTTGCTGGCCTTCAAAATCGTAGCGCACGCGGGGATGGTCTGCCAGTATTTGAGGCAAGACAGTGTGGGTGAAATCGGCGATGATTTCGTTTGCATTGGCGATGCTGATATCGACATCGGACGTGACGTTGATAACTCTTTGGCGGTCGGCGCGGCGGATGGATGCATAGCCCCGACCGGGTTCTGCTCTGGCGGCAATTGAGAAGGGCACTTCACCACCGCTGGGCGTGCGAATGCGCATGTCTTCGAGATTACCCAGAGATCGTCGCTCTGATTCGGGATAGCGCACCATCACGCGGATGTCGTCGCGTCCGCGCTGAATGCGTTGCGCTTCTTCACCGTAAAATGCCTGTCTGACCTGGCGCGCGAGGTCGGCCAATGTGATGCCCAGGGTTTCAGCTTGTCGGGTGAGGGAGAGTTTTACCTCCTCTTTCCCCGGGCGAAATGAATCGGCGATGTCAAAGACACCGGGATAGTCATTCAACGCGCTTTTGAATTTTTCGGCGACTTCGCGCAATTCGCCGTAGTCGGGGCCTGAGAACTGGATATTGATGGCTTCGCCAGATGAAAATAGCGAGGATGAGTAGGTCAGTTCGACCGCGTCGGGAATAGCGCCGGTGAGTTCGCGCCAGCGGTTGGCAATTTCCTCACTGCTGATGTCGCGATTTTCCGAAGGCATGAGTTCAATATAGACTTCGCCCAGATGTGCTGATGAAAATGAGGCGGCATTCCCGGTGGGCGGACCTTGTGCTGCGCGATAGGGCTGTTCGCCCACAGATGCGAAAACATGGCGAAATACCGAACCTGATTTCTCGCCTTCTATTTCCCGTTGGAGTTGCTGCGCTGACGCCTCCAGGCGGCGCACTGCTTTTTCAGTGACCTCGGCAGGTGTGCCCTGGGGCATGGTGAGCATAGCTACGATATTATCGGATTCGACGTTGGGAAAAAAGACGAACTTGATCCATCCGCCGCCAACGAGACCCACGGTGAGAAAGAGCGTGGCAACACCCCCTGCGAGGGTTAGATACCGCCATTGGAGTGCCCATTCGAGAAAGGGGCGATAATAGCGGTCAACAGCGATGAGCAAACCATCAGCCACGCCATTTTGAACGCGTTGCCACAGAGTGACAATGGCGCGTTTGCGCGGGGGATCGCTGTCTTTTTTTGAATCTATTTTGGCGTGCGCGAGGTGTGCTGGTAAAATAAAGAGCGATTCGATGAGGGAAAATATGAGGGTAAGGATAACAATCATGGGAATGAGTCTCATGATTTTTCCCATGCTGCCTTCAACGGTGAGCAGGGGAGAGAAGGCCGCAATAGATGTGAGGATAGCAAAAATGACGGGAACATATACTTCTTGCGCGCCATCAATGGCGGCGCGCAAACCGCGTTTGCCCATTTGGTAATGGCGATAGATGTTTTCTCCTACGATGACCGCATCATCTACGACAATGCCGAGCACCACGATAAATGCAAAAAGGGAGATCATGTTGATGGAGATGTCGAAGAAGGGCATCAGGCCGATTGCGCCGAGAAATGAAATGGGAATGCCCAGAGCAACCCAGAAGGCGAGTCGCAAACGCAGAAACATCGTCAGTGCGATAAAGACGAGGATAAAACCCAGTTGACCATTGTGCAGCATGAGTTCCAGGCGGTCATTTAAGATGCGAGAAAAGTCTGCCCAGACGGTGAGTTTGATGCCATCGGGCATCCGTTGTTGTGTATTATTGATATAGGCTTTGACTTTTTTGGTAATGTCCAGAGCATTTTGATCGCCTACGCGATAAACCTTGACCGTCACGGTGGGTTCTGCATCAAATTGAGCAGATTGATCTGTTTCCGCAAACCCGTCGATGACTGTGGCGACATCGCCCAGGCGAAGGTACGTGCCATCGGGGCGAGAGCGCAAGACGAGCGATTCAAATTCTTTGCCTCGATATGCCTGCCCTTTGGTGCGCAACAGGATTTCGCCGCCCTGTGTTCGAATGGCGCCGCCGGGCAGATCAAGCGAGAAACGCCTCACGGCCAGGGCAATTTCGCTAAAGGTGAGGTCGTAACGCCTCAGGTCATTTTCCGAGACTTCGATAGCGATTTCGTAAGGGCGTGTGCTGACGAGATCTACCTGTGTGATGCCGGGAATGGTTGCAATGTCGTCTCTGACTTGCTCACCAATTGTTTTGAGGGTTTTTTCATCTGTCGGTCCCGAGATAGCAACGTTGATGACCTGGCGGCGGTTGGTGATTTCTCGAATGACGGGTTTTTCCGTTTCCACCGGAAACGTGGTGATGGCATCTACGCGGGCTTTGACATCGTCGAGCAATTTGCGCATATCAGCACCCGACTCGATTTCGATGTTGACAACACCGCTGTTCTCCGATGCCGTGGAGGTGATGCGCTCAATGCCGTCGAGACCCAGCACAGCTTCTTCGATGCGTATGCAGATGGCTTCTTCGACTTCTTCGGGAGCAGCCCCCAGATAGATCATGGAGACATTGATCATATCCTGTGAAAACTCCGGGAAGACTTCCATGCGAATGCGGGATACGAGAAGAATACCACCTCCCAGGATCAATACCATCAACAGATTGGCCGCCACGCTATTTCGGGCAAACCATTCAATGGCATTTTTCATTGTGTACCTCCAGTGCGCACGGTGCGCACGCGCATGCCATCGACGACGGTATCGAGCGACGATACGCAGAGTTGCTCACCCGATTTTAGACCGCTTTTAACAACGACTTTTTCTGCGTCGGCGCGCAAGATGTCGATGGTTCGATAATAGAGGCGATTGCCCGTGACCACGAGGATGCGATTTTTTTCGCGCAGTGCAGCGCGCGGGATGACCACGACGTTTTCCGCGCGGTGGCCCAGGATTTCTGCCGTGACAAACATACCCACAGCGAATGGCGGCGTGTTGCTATCGCGCTGGCGGTATGGATTATCCACGCGCCCGACGAGCGCGATCATGCCAGAGCGCGTGTCAATTTCGCCTTCAACGCGCACAATGCGTCCCATATAGGTGTGTTTCTGTCCGGCAAATATGGCGTGGAAGCGCACATCGGGGCCTGAATTATCATGGGGATTATTGCGGAAGGAGAACGGCAGGTCCAGGTAAGCGAGTTGCTCATCGGGCACGGGCAGGCGCACTTCGGCATAGTCAATCGCGTAAATGTGGCCGAGCGGTGAACCCGGGTTGACGTATTGTCCGACATCGGCATTTTTGGTGCGAACGCGTCCGGGATATGGTGCTCTGATTTGCGTGCGTTCGAGGTTGAGGTTGGCGCGCATCAATGCGCCTTCGGCTGCGGCAATGGTCGCACGGGCTTCGTCAATTTGTGGCTTGCGCAAGACGAGATCGGTTGGATCTCCATTGCCCAGGCGTTTCCATTCGTCACGGGCAATTGCGGCTTCTTCTTCTTCGCGTGCCAATCGCAATTTGGCCTGTGCAACCTGAACCTGTGCCTGTGCGACAGCGACTGCGTAATCGCGCGGATCAATGGTGAGCAGGACATCGCCTTTTTCAAAAAATCCCCCGTTGGCAAATGCGGGCGATACATCAATGATCTGGCCTGCCACTTGTGAAACGAGTGTGGTTTGCGTGCGCGGGGCAACCGTGCCTTGCGCTGGAATAATGAGTTGGAAGTCTGTGGGATGAACGGATTTAACTCGCACAAGCGGTGGGGGTACTTCCGTTGGTTTGGGCTGGACGATTTCCCGGTTTTTGACAAGTGCAAAAGCTCCCAGCATACCGATAATCAGGACAATGATGGGAAGGAGGATTTTGAGTTTCACGATGTATTTTCTCCTCGTCTATTTTTCTGAAGGAACTCGGGGGCGTTTAAATTCTTTTAGAAAGAGAGAATCGACGGTGGCTTGAAGGATCAGGAGTGCCCGCTGATGGTCACCGGATTGTTGTAAGAGGCGACTGGCTATCTGGCGTGCGTTGTCGGCGTTGTCCTGTGCGCGTTTGAGATCGCTTCTCAGTGCTTTAATCTGGCGATTTTGTACGTTCAGTCGCTCGTTGGCGCGGTCGAGTTTTTGTTGGGTGTTTCGCAATGTCTCGCGGTTTTTGGTGTGTTGTGCTTCCTCGCGCTTAAGCCGATTTTGGGTTTTTGCGTGAATCGATCTTTCGGTGTTGAGGCTGTCGAGATAGGCGCGGTGTGAGAGCGTTTCCCGATTTAAGTCGCTTTGTGTGAGGCGCAATTGTTCGCGTGTAGCGGCAAGCTCTTTACGGGTGCGTTGGTGATGGTCGATTTCGTTGGATAGTTTGCCGCGCACCTCGACTTCTGATCCAGTGAGTTCCGCTTTTTCATTGATTTGGGACATGAGACGGTCGGTTTGGTCGCCGAGTCGCTCGCGAAAAGCCGTGAGTTCTTGCTGAAACCGCGCTTGGGTATTTTCAAGGGTTTTCTCCTGGCGCGTGAGCGAGGTTTGCAAAATCAGTATCAGAAAAGTGATAACTATGACAGATGCGTAGCCCAAAAAGCCATAGAGCCAGCGATTTTCAAGGCGGAAGAAGGATTTGCCTTCAGTTTTGTCGCGATCTGAAATATAAAAAATAATGTACACACCCACACCGAGCAGAATGAGCGCGCCGAGTGTAGAGAGGATGAGGATTTTCATAGTTGATTCTCATTGTGAGCTAATAAGCGGTGTGCAACTTTCCAAGAAGATCGTTTGAATATTGTAAATAGCAAGGTTTCGGCTTTAAACGCAAGTAGAAATACAAGGGTGTAGAAGCACAAAGAGCGCCGGCAAATCGCGCCGACGCTCTGGTTTTGTTAGGGCTGTGTTTTAAGGGAACCCGCGGTGTACAATTTTTCGCTTTAACTACAATAGGTGGCAAGTCGTTTACTGTGGGTAGGATGCCTCAGCCGATTGAGTGCCTCCTCTTTGAGTTGGCGCACCCGTTCTCTACTTACCCCCAGTTTGTCGCCTATTTGTTGATAGGTCGCGGGTTTTGAATTGCTGACTTCGGAGCGTTCCGCCGGGTCGCTGAAACCGTAATAGAGATGTAGAATTTGCCGGTCGCGGTCGGGCAAGGCACTGAGCGCGTTGTGTATATCATTGTGCATTGTGTCTTGAATATAGGCTTCTTCGGGAGACAATGTTTGGGGGTCCGACAGGGTTTCTTGCAGGGTGACAGCGCGTGGTGCGGAGTTTGTAGCTTCATCGCACATTGGAGTATCCAGCGACACGGTGTTATAAGTCGATTCGAGGGTGTGCGTGACTTTTTTCAAGGGCAGATCGGTTTCTCGGGCGAGTTCGTCGGCATCGGGTTGTCGGTCGAGGTGCTGAGTCAGGTCAGCTTCGACTTTGCGCAATTTGTTGAGGTCGTTGACAACATTGCCGGGAATTCGAATGGATCGGGTTTGGACTTCGAGGGCTTTGAGGATGTTCTGTCTGATCCACCAGACTGCGTAAGTGATGAACTTGTAACCTTTTTCGGGTTTGAATTTGCGAGCGGCGGTCATAAGTCCCATGTTGCCTTCATTGATGAGATCGGCCAGGGGAAGCCCTTGATTCTTAAAATTTTTGGCAACGTGAATGACAAAGCGCAGGTTGCTGGTGATGAGCTTTTCGCGGGCGTGCTCTCCTGCCCGCCGAGTACGAGTACTCGCACCTGGTAGATTGCCCAGAGCAATTTGCTCTGTCAGTGCTCTTTCTTCGTCTGGCGTGAGCAGGGGATGTCGTTCGATCTCCTTGTAGTAATAGGCCAGAGAGGGTTCATCGCCCACATAGGGTGAGGTGCGATCTGGAGCTTTGCGAAGAGCCTGTCTGCGATGCTGGTTCATTTCGGAAATCATGTTTCCTCCTTATGGTGTTCTGAGGTCCTATATCGTGTGCGGAACATCTGTCTGTTTCTGTGAAATGGCCTCAGTAGTGGCTGAGCAAGAATATAGTGAACATTTGTTCATAAGTCAAGAAAAAAATAACACAATAAATATTTGTTTATTAACAATTTATTGTGTTATAAGAAAAAATATGTGCAGTATTTTGTGCAGTAGGGCAAAAAACGCCATTCAGGTGTATAGATCAGCTATCCACGAGTTCGTATATGCCCGAGTTTTTCATGTTTTCACGGGTTTCAACTTTATAGACCCAGCATCGGTTGTGGGTCATGTCGCGCACGAGTTTGTCGGCATAATCAAAGACAAATTTTGATGACGCTTCCATGCCAACATTGGGCATAATTCGCAGGTCGATTAGGCCACGGCGGTGCATTTCTTCAAAAAATTTGCGTTCGGGATCACTTTTGTTGATGAGCATCGTGTGGTCAAACATGTGCTCTAACCATGCTTTGAGTTTCTTGAGCTTGCTAAAATCGACGACAAAGTGATTTTCGTCGAGTTCGTTGCAGGTGAAATAAAACGTTATCTCGCGGTTGTATCCGTGAATAAAGCGACAGTGACCGTCATGGTACCCTTGACGATGCGCACAGGGCAGATCGTGATAGGTTTTTGTCGATGAAAATTTTCCCTTTCCCATGGGCATCCTTTCTGTTTACGGCCTTTTCGCTGTGCCGTCTTGTGGGGCGTAGCCCAATACTTCCCTGGTACTATCAATTCCGAGATAGGATTTTTTGTGATCAGATACGCCATGTACAATGGCAAAGTCGGTATCTGCTTCCACGCATTTTTGAAACAGTTGTGCGGTATCTCTGGGGCTGATGAGCACATGGGGTTTGTCTGGATCGTAAATTTCATCGGCATTCCATCTCGGGCCGCCCAGGCGCACACAGATGCAGGATAGTCCGTGGGTTTCGGAATATACCCGCGCAAGAGCTTCACCCCAGCATTTGGTGGCGCCATAGACATTGGTGGGAAATACGGGCACATCCCATTCGATGGGGGAATCGCCCGGGTAGCCCAACACAGCATTGACCGAACTGGCAAAAACAATGCGCTTGCAACCACACAGGTGTGCAGCGTGAAAGGCGTTGTATGCGCCAATGATATTGAGGTCGAGCAAGGTTTCGTAAAAGTCGGCACGTGGACTGCGATCGGCTGCGAGGTGTATTACAGTATGAATGCCTCGACAAGCAGCTTGAAATTCGTCGAGATTGGTAATATCCATTTGGACAAATTCTTCGTGATCTGCAAGATTTTTAACCGGGTTCACATCTGCAAGCCGAAGGCGATAGGTCGCGCCCCAGTGCTGGCGCAACATGCCGGCGACAAAGCCCGCACCACCTGTGATGAGAATGTGTTTTTGTTCGGACATGAGAAACCTTTCTGTAGTAATCCCAGGCCTACCATCCATGTGTCCAGTGCCCACCTGTTGGGAACCAGATGAGATCGACAATAGACGAAACGATGACGCCTGTGACATAGCCCACTGGCAGGCCAATAAAATAAGGTGCTGCGCGGCGGTACAGGGCAATGCCACCGATACGCAGGAAAAGTGATTTGGCCGCCCAGGTAAGAAAAATGGAGAAGCTGTAGATTCTTGGACCAGAGGTATTTTGAAAGGCAAGGCCAATCGGGTGCAGGGGCCACCAGGGCAGGCGGCTCCGCAAGCCAATGAGCACGAGCGCTTCAAAGATGCCAATGAACCATACGGCCATTTTATATGGATCAAAAACGGTTTTTTGTTCGTTGAGAATGTGGTTGGTCATGTTGCTGTAGAGGCGGACCGAAGCCGAGTTTGAGCGGCCGGAAAATGGGGCTGTGTGCAGATTTTGCCCCCCGTGGGCGTATGCCAGATAGATAATAAAGATGAAGGATGCGAGCAAGCCCGCGGTGAAGGCGAGCGCGGCGATACGGGCGATACGGGCGTTTGGCGTTGCGCCGTGCAATTTCAGGTGGTGGGGTAGCGCGGGCCATGCGGGAATGCGAGCGTTGCCAAAGAAGGCGCTGGAGTTGACAAATTCAGTACCCACAAAGTCCGAAGGGGTCAAGTTGGCAGTGCCGGCAAAGGTATATACCATGCCGCCGCCCTTAGCATATACGGGTAGGAGATGGGGAAAACCACTGGCAGCTGTGAATTTGGCGACGGTGAGATATGCCGTGTAGAGTAGCGCGGTTTGCAAGAGTGCAATGGGTATGGACATGCCCATTGCACTCATCCAGCCGATGATGAAGACAGTTGCCAGAACAAAGCCGATAAACGCTATGCGGTAGGATATAATGCCGTCGTTATGAACAGACTGTCTGCCTTCTACAACAGCTTGCCAGACGCGAGACAGGTGCCCCCGAGCGGCCCAAATAGACCAGAGCGCCAATAAAACAAGGGCGCCGTGGCTTTCGAGATTGATGATTTCGGATGATTTTGCCTGCTGGTTAGCCAGGCCCAGGGTGAAACCCGTGCGGTCCATAATGCCGAGTTTGACTATGGCGACGAGGCGCAGAACCCAAAAACTGAAGAGGATGTCGAGATTGCAGAAGTAGGTGAGGCCGACTACCGGAGGCAAGATGCGAAGATAAATGGGTGGAAAGTCGCGGGCGAGGTCGATTTGTTTGCTCAGGTATCCGGCATAAACGGTGATGCGCGGCAAGCCCGTGGCAAAATAACCGAGAATATTCCACGCGAAGACGCCAAAAACAGTGAAAAAACCCGCCCAGAAAATTTTGTTGCGAAATATGCCGGGGACGCGTCCGGGATGATCAAAACCAGATGTGAGTTCTACGGCAAATTGCGCGAGCGGAAAGGCAAGCCGCTCGTGGTCTTCCCACTGGCGCTGGAAGAGAATACACAGGCATAATCCCGCTGTAAAAACGGCCAATGAGATGGCGGTCCACCAGAATAGGGGTTGCAACCAGCCCACCCAGGGAATGGAACCGTAGGAAGGCAATCCATCGTAGAAAGGGCGAATGACCGCAGGCGATATGTCTGGCAGGGTCCACCAGGGCAAGATGTCAAAGATAATTTCGGTCCAGCGATTTTCAGGTGACGCATAATAGGTGGGCACGGCCATTGTGCTCGTCCAATAAGCTGCCCAACCTTCGAGGGGAATAACGCCCGCGATCCAGGACATGCTGTAGATGACCAGCAGTTCGGTGCCCGAAAGGGCCGCTTTGGGCCAGAAGGTTTTGAGACCGATATTGGCAAATAACCAGAGTACAAAGGGCAACAACATGGCCATGGGGTATTGCGATTTGACCAGGGATGACGATCCCATCACCAGCCCGGCGTGGTCGGTGTACACGTTGAGGGCAATGGCGGTGAGTGCGCCAAAGAACACGGAGCGACCCGTGATGCGCGAGGGAATGCGTTCTTGTTGGGGAGATGTTGCAGCCATGGTCAGTCGGGAATTCGGAAGGTCAGGGCTGTATTCCGAATGCTTTGTTGTAAATATTGGAGACTTCGTTGAGGTTGCCGTAAAAGGCGCGCACTTCGGGGTCTTCGTGGTCGCGCCAGAAGATGGGCGGGATGACGGAGTCGTTGGCCAGGTATTTGCGGTCGCGGTGTCCGTAGTAGATTTGCAGGGTTTTGCGGTCGCATTTCGTCGGTCGCGTGGTGGCTGTGTGTAGTGCCGCGACATTGAAGAGACAGACCGTGCCTGCCGGACCGTGAATATCGGCGATGCCGCCGCGTTTGAGTTGCGCCTTGTTATCTTCGAGCGTGGGTTCGTAAACCGATTCGGGCGAGAGTGAGAAGCAGTGGGTGTCTGCGCCCACATCCGTGAGATAGAGCATGAGCTGGATATAGTCCATTCGGAATGGATGCTCGTCCCAGTGGGGGCGGTCGCGGTGCCAACTGCGGTGCAGTTCGCCGTCGTAAGGAGGCATGTAACGCGCGCCAATTTCGCCAAAGCAAACCGGTCCCCCCATGAGTTGTTCGATTGCAGCGAGAATTTTTGGGTGACGAATCACGCGGTCAAATTCGGGCGTGGTGACGAGCGCGTCGTAATTGGTCTGCTGGTGGTAGCCATAGGGATGCCAGCGAAACACAAATTGCTCGCGGTCGCGGTCGAATAGGGCGATAAATTCGTCGCGCTCTTCATCGGTGAGTAGATCGGTGCGCACAATATACCCGTGGCGCCGGAAATAATCGACTTCGACTTCGTTGAGGATAGGTTCGGTTAAATTGGACATGATACATATTTCCCAAAGTTATGCATGTCCGACCATTACCAGCGCGACATCTGCTACATTAGTTCCGGTTGCTCCGGTGATGATCAGGTCGTCCAGTGGTTTAAAAAAGTGGTAGGCGTCATTGTTTTTTAGATGCGCGATCGCGGATAGTCCCAGTGCCTCTGCTCGCGCTATGGTTTGTCCATCGGCTACGGCGCCCGCGGCATCGGTCGGTCCGTCGGTGCCATCGGTGCCTCCGCTAAATAGTACGACATTGTCCCATCCGGCCAATTGAATTGCGCCCGATAGCGGAATTTCTTGATTGCGTCCGCCCTTGCCATCTCCGCTCACCAGCACGGTTGTTTCTCCGCCGGCAATCACGCAGGCCGGGGCCGCAATGGGCTGTCCAGATGTCACAATTTCTTTGGCAATACCCGCATATACATAAGCGACTTCTCTCGCCTCGCCCTCGATGCGCGTAGATAATACCAGGGTATTATACCCCAATTCCATCGCTTTGTTATTCGCCGCCGTCACTGCCAGACCATTGCTACCCACCACGAGATTTTGAACTCTGGAGAGTGCCGCGTCGCCGGGCTTGGGCGTATCTTCAATATCTCCGGCCAAACCGGCTTTTAGTCGCAGCCGAACACTTTCGGGTATTTTATCGACCAATTCGTATTTGTCCAGGATATCCATACACGTCTTAAATGTTGCAGTATCCGGCACTGTGGGGCCAGATGCAATGACATCCATGGGATCGCCAATCACATCTGACAACATGAGTGCGACAACTGTTGCGGGAAAAGCCGCCCGCGCTAACCCCCCACCTTTTAAGCGCGACAGGTGTTTGCGGATGGCATTGAGTTCTACAATATTTGCACCACAGGCCAACAATAGACTCGTCGTCTCTTGCTTGTCCGCAAGCGTCAATCCCTCAGCAGGTGCGGGCGCGAGTGCCGAGCCGCCTCCGGAAATCAAACAAATCACCAGTGTGTTTTCATCTGCTTCTTCCAGCAGACGCACCATTCGTCCGACGCCGTCAACTCCCGATTCATCGGGTACGGGATGGCCGCATTCCACTATGTCGATATGTTTTAAGGGCAATGCATGCTCGTATTTTGTATTCATAGATCCACCGGAGATGCGAGCACCCAATATATCTTCCAGAGCCACGCCCATCTGTGGTGAGGCTTTGCCCGTGCCCACGACCAGGATGCGGTGGTAAATACTTAAATCATAATTTTGATCGCCTATGTGCAAAATATCGCCATCCAGCGATACAAATTGCCGCACGCACTGTTCGGCATCAACTGCTTTGACTGCTGTATCAAAAATCTCACGCGCGTGTGCGCGCATGGTTTCAACGTCGAAAATACACATTGCATTTGCTCCTGTGCTATTGAGTGACAAATGTCGCTGTTGCGGTTGCTGTCTGGCCTGTTGTTTCATCCACGATCGCGATTTCTACGATTTTTTCGCCCGGTTCAGAGCGCGACATATCCAATTCAAGATAGCCCGGCTCTTGTGTCTCTGTTCCCACCTGTTCGTATTCGATTGAAATAACGCCCTGCTCGCTCTTTTGTCCGAGCATTTTGCCCACGCCACCCAAAATTCGCGCGCCGATGGTCTTTTGATCGCGCGATCGCACCACATAAGATACGCGGTATTTGGTCTGGCCAAAGGCATTGCGTTTTAAGTTGTAAATTTCAAAATAGATAAACACGGGTTGCGTGGGCAAATAGGCTCTTGAGGCTATGGGGATCACTTCGATACCGCCCTTTTGGAACCGGCTCTTGTCGGCCACATTGATGGTGGCGGCGAGTTCCACATCGCTGATCTTTAACTCGTCGTCTATATCGTATTCGGGTACGACGCGGTTGATGTGATACACCTGTGATTTTCTCGAACGGCGATCCAGAACCTGTACGGAGATGCGATAATTGCCCGGCGTTAAAAACAGACGGTCCATCTCCGGCATATATGCGCCAGGCGACTGATCGGCCTCTCCGGACGCGCCCAGTACCATTTCCCGGCTCGTGCGATAGACGGGGTCGCCCGCCTGATTGTAAACGACAATGCCGCGGTCTAATTGTGCGATTCTTGCGCCATCTTGCCCGGCTGCAAAGTGCAACTGCGCGGTTGGAATACCGTAATAAATTTCGAGTGCGGTTAGATCTTCTTGTCCCCGAAAAGCGGATGAGGCGAGATAAAAATCCAATGCGCCCGTCGCAAAGTCGGGGCGATATGTCATCGGTGTAATAGCCGCAACCTGTTTTAAGACGATTTCGGGATGCATGTCCTGCCATATCCTGGCAATCCGCCCTCTGCCGAGGGGGATATCGGCATAATCCCAGGCTCCCTGGTTTGAGCGCTGTTCAAATACGACTTCTATGCCATCGCCAACATCGGCATAGATCCAGTATTCCCATATCCCGTCCACCGGATATACCGGCCAGCCCAAAATCGTTCCACTGGTTACTTGCTGTCGTTCGCCGCGTGCGCCGGGGCTTCGGTCCCCTGTGCGCTGCAATTGCCCGCGCATACCCACCATGCTCGATGCGACCGCGTCGGCCCGCGCCCTGAGCAACCGGTCCACTGCTGGCCCCGCCTTTTGAATGAGCCGCTCTTTTACGTCAACCAATTTTTTTGTTCGCTCCAGTTGAATATTGCCCGAATTGCTCACATGGTCGGGTGCGCCATAGCGGATATAGGCTTCGCCTCGAGCGTCCCAGGGAAATCGAAGTGTCCCAAAAAATTCACGCGCATACGCGACGCGGCGATAGTGTTCCAATAACCGTTCATTGGCTTCGGTGACGGGAGCCGGGTCTAAGCGCGACCAGAATGTTCTAAAAACGCGCTTTTTTTGGGGGAGGGTTTCGGCATCATTATATTCCTTGAGAATGGGACCCGATGTGAGGAGATTTAGATCGCAATACGTTTCTTGTTCTTTTTCGGGCAACTGTTTGATATATGATTCAAATAATCGAGCCGATTGTTCAAATGCCTTTGCCCTTTGAAATACCTGTGCCAATTCCAGTACGGCTCGACGTTGAAAATCGCTGGCAACGGTTGCAACTTTGAGCAGGTGCTGAAGTGCTTCTCGCAATTGTCCGAGTAATTTCAGATCAATGCCCAGATTCAAGCGCGCGCCGAGATGATCCGATTTGGCTTCTAATTGATCGCGATACGCTTGCACGGCTTTTTCGCGTTCTCCATCTTTATCGAGCAATATCCCTATGCGATAGTTTGCATTGGGGTGTTTGGGATCGATCTTCAAGACATTGCGATAGGCTTTGAGGGTCTCACTGCTGCCGTAATTTTCCAGGGTTTGCGCCAGGTTATATTGCGCTTCCGAGTATTTTTTATCTGCCCGATTTGCATCCCGAAAATACGTAATTGCCCGACGCAGTTCGTTCTTTTTACGGCTATAGACCAAGCCCAATCCATTGTAAGCGGGCGCGTATTTTTTGTTTTTTGAGACTGCGGTCTTAAACGCCTTTTCCGCTTCGGCCAGATTGCCCTGTTTCAAATAGACATGACCCAGACCCACATAAGCAGGTGCGTATTTTTCGTGCTGGGCAATCGCAGATCGAAACGATACAAGTGCCGCGTCCAGATTTTCTGCCTCAAAGTGTTTCATCCCTTCTTGGTATGCTCTCTCTGCTGCGGCAATGGCCTCTGGCGAAGCATCTTTTGCCAGACCATCTGTTGCAGTTAGCGCAATGCACAAAATTCCCAGTATTATCGTTTTCATAACCATACGCCTTTTATCGCATTTTTGATCGTCTGCCAGTTTGCCCCATGATACACAAAAGGAAACGAAAGCACAAGAGGGCACTATTTGCCGTAGAAAACAAAAAAGCGGGCTCTCAAAGAGCTCCCGCTTTTTTATTACGTGCCGGTTGTACGCTAAATCCTTCCCCTCTCCCCTGACGAAAGAATGCGCGCTACAACCGGCTCAAAATCAAGCTGCAATAGGTTGTGCATCGGCTTTGCGCCGGGCGTCTAACCTCGTTTTTATTTTTTGGATCAATTCAGATGCTTGACGCTTGTCCAATCCGCCTTCAATTTGAGCTTTCAATCGCTCTCGTTCCCGCTCGGTTAGCCGTGGACTGCGTCCCAGACTTTTAATCAGATCAATCTGACTTTGCGTTGCAGATGAACTGTTGTGCACCTCCCCAACATCGCTGGCAGCGTCTGTGGCTACCTGTAGCTCATCGACAGAACACATCCCCGTTGCGGTAGCCAAACGCATCGCCCGATTGGTGGCGCGTCGCGTCGCCATTTCGAGTGGGTAATCTGAAAACCGCACAAATCCTTTGAGATTTTTAGGTGTTGTGGTGCCGTAATCGACAAAAGGACGCGCAAGTCCCTCGACCCACACCTCACCGCGCATTACCACCAGCGGTTCCTCATCTTTTAATCCCATCATCCGCCGCAACAGAGCGTATTCTTCTTTGGAAGGCATTACAGCCTGTACTGCGAATTTGCCAGCCTTATAGGTTTGTAACATTTTGTACTGCAACCCCGCAGACGTGATGTAGGGATCGTTCTGGATGAATACCACAAACTCATCGATTTTCTCGGTGGGGAAACCTTCAGACTCTGCAATCTGAGTTTTGATATGGTCGATGGGTTGGGCTGCTGTCGCCTTCATATTTGGGTTATTCGTTTTCATATCTCGCTGGGACATTGCTATCTCTCCTTTGCTTTCGTGGAAATCGGCAATACGACGGGTTATTTATTGCCGAAAATAAACGTGAATATATGGGTTGCGATTTAATTATTGCGAACGCCTAAAGACTCAATAACCTGAAACCAGGCCGATTCGTAATCCGTCAGGGCGCCGTGCCACTCAGTGAGTTCTCCCTGGCCCTGGGTCAAATCTCGTGCCAGAGTATCGACAGCTTGCTCAGCGGCTTCGACGCGCGCCATGGCTTCGGGGCGAATGGCATCAAAAGGTACATGTGGCATCTCGGCTTGGATGCGATCGGCAACTTTGAGCAAATCTCGACTCAAATCGGACAGTAGAATTTCCCTAATATCCTGCTCGGTCTGAACCTCAATGCTTGCCATGATTACCTCCTGTCAAGGAATTATGACTCAACGTTCTATGCACAAAAATACTAAACAAAAGAACAGGTGTCAAGGAAAATTTTACAGTTTAATGGAAAACAATTAAACTTTTTTAAAAAAATAAAATCAATGGGTTATGGCATCCATGCACTATCTTGATATTTTGATCGGACTGCGTCTTCTGTATTTGCCTGGATGAGTTGATCAATTTCAGGTTTGTGATCAAAAGCATAAGATAGAGCATCTTGAACCTGTGCATGGGTCAAATGAGGATATTGTGCGATAATTTCATCCACACTATATCCACGGCGGTCCCATTCTACGATATGCCGCACGCCAATGCGTGTTCCTCGTATAATGGGTTCGCCTGAGAGGATATCTGGATTCCGTTCGATATGGGGATACGCGATTCGGGGAATATCTATGCGAGCCATTTGAGTCTCCTGGTCAACAAAGGTTCCTATTTTCTCTTTTTTAAATATTCACGATTTGTCCATTTCTGTCAAATGAGAAAATCGATCTCACTCATATCGCAGGGCGTGGACGGGATTGCGCTGTGCGGCTTTGAGGGCTTGAATGCCAATGGTGAGCAAGGCTGTTAAAAAGACGAGTAATCCGCCGAGCAGAAAGAGGCCCATACCTGCATCAATGCGGTAGGCAAAATCTCGCAACCAGTGCTCGACGCCGTAATGGGCGATGGGCCAGGCGATCAGATTGGCGATGAGAATAAGTACTACAAATTCTCTGGACAATAAAGCGACGATGTGATGGTTTGATGCGCCGAGTACTTTGCGGATGCCGATTTCTTTGGTGCGTCGGGTAATGGCAAGAGATGTGAGGCCCAGGACCCCGAGGCAGGCGACAAAGAGCGCGAAGAAGGAGGCGTATTGGACAATGGTGCCCCAGCGTTCTTCCTCGCGGTAGAGGCGATCAAAATTTTCGTCGAGGAAGACGTAATCAAATGGTGCATCGCCCGCAATAGACTGCCACTTTTCAGCCATAAAGGCGAGCGTTTCGGACAGGCGTTCTGGACGAATGCTTACAAGGAAATCGCTACTCAAGCTGACGTCGTCTAAAAATATCACCAAAGGAGGCAGGGCATGATGCAGTGACCGTAGATGAAAGTCATCTACGACACCGATAATTTGGGGATCTTTTATTCGCTGAACTTTTGGCAAGCTATCTCCCGGCGTAAAATAGGCTTTCATCTTTGTCAGGGGCAAGGTCGTGTTCAAGGGTTGTTCCAATTGCGCGCGTTCTACAAATGTTTTATTGACCAGAACAGCCTGTGTTGCATCTGTGCCAAAATCTGGCGAAAAGTTGCGTCCCGCCAGTAAATTAATACCCAATGTGTCAAAGAAGTCGTAATCTACAGAAATTTCAGCTTTTTCCACCACTTCTCCATTGGGGAATGTAATATTGCTTTTGCGGTTATCTGAGTCCGCTTTTAAGTTGGAGAACAAATGCGATTGTGTCACGTTTATGACATTGGTATGCCGTTTGAGTTCTTGCTTGAAGAGTTGCAATCTCAGGTGGTGTTGCTGACGGTCTGGTGATGAACCCATCCGGTTTGAGTCCCTCGGTTTTACCAATACGACCTGTGACTCATTCAACCCCAGATTTTTTTCTTTTAAAAATGTTAGCTGGTGAGACATTACAAGGGTGGCAATCAAAAATAAAATCGCAACGACAAACTGACTAACGATCAGAACGCGACCAGACCAGGACCTGCCGCCGATATTGAATCGGTTCTTCAAAACGGCAATGGGGTCAAAACCCGATAGTACGAGTGCCGGATAGATGCCCGATACCAGACTGATAACCAATAAGAGCGCCAGGCCAAAGAGTAAGCCAGATAGGGAAGGTTGATAATTCAGTGTTAAATTTACCTGTGTTAAAGCATTGAAGGTCGAAAGAAAAAACTCTGTCAGTGCAAGCCCCAGTAGCATTCCCACACCCGTGAGCAGCAAAGATTCGCCCCAAAATTGTTTCATCAGTTGAAAACGCATTGCTCCGACCACTTTTCGTACACCTACCTCTCGCGCTCGGGTCGCAGACCGCGCAATGGCGAGGTTCGTAAAATTGATGCACGCTACCAGCAATACAGAGAGGGCAATGCCCGCGAGGATGTAGGAATATGCGGGGTTGCTCGGCGCTGAAAGTCCATTTGTTATTTCGCGATCAAAATGAATATCCGCGATGGGCTGCAAGTGCAAGGTTAAATCTGGAGTCTTGCGTTTAGAGTTGAAATTGCCACTGGAAGTTTTGTTTGCTTCAACAAATGCATTCAGAACAGGAGCCACGTCTGCCAATTGCACGTTATCAATTAGCTGTATATAGGTGACATTTCTTCCCCTCATAAAGACGGGCGGGGTAATTTCTTTGCGTTCGGTTTTGCCGTCTGGTGTCATAATAAATGACGTTATTTTATTTTTAGAAGGAGGACGGCTTGCCTGAGAAAAAATCAGATCGAACTGAATGCTGGAATTTTCAGGGGGGTCATTTGCGATACCCGCTACGACAAAAGTTTTCTCTTCCTCGTTCCAGATTTTGTCGCGGATGCTGATTTCCTGCCCCACAACATCGGTTTGTCCGAAATATTTTTTTGCCGCACTTTGCGTTAAGACGATACTGTTTGGATTTGCGAGTGCGGTTTTGGAATCGCCGTGAATGAGTGGAAACGTGAATAATTGAAAAAAGGCATCGTCGGTAAACAGAGATTTTACTTCAAAGGTGTTGTTGCCGTGAGATACAGTGCCTGGACCTTCATTGATCCGCACAACGTGGGCGAATTGCGGGATGTTTTCTCGCATAAGTGGTCCAATTTGATCCGATAGTCGGACATGTATGGTATTGTCTCTTCCGCCATACGTTCCGCCAGACATGCCGAGTCGAAAAATGCGATCGGATTTTTCGTGAAATTGATCATAAGTCCATTCGTGCTGCACATAGAGAAATGTGAGCAGGCAAAATGCAATGCCCGTTGCCAGGCCGAGGGCATTGATTGCGGTGTATGTTTTGTAGCGCACCAGATTTCGCAGGGCTATGGTCAGGTAATTTTTGAGCATGGGACGGACCTCCTTTGAAAATTGGACTCCCTAAAGCCGCCGATAGATGCTATCGACAACCTTCTACATCTTTAGACGAGATACATCACTTCTGAATATTTGGCCTCAGTGTGTAGCACTGGGCTCAGTTGCTCAGCGTTGTCGGGCATGGGGGACGCAAAATAGCGTTCATCACAGGCCGAACATATCGCAAGGGAAATATTGCGAATGGTAATGGTATGTTTCCCCTTGCCATACGTGCGGTCAAGTTTGTGGATGTACGCATTTTCACGGCCGCAAATGTCGCAGTGCATGATGTCCTCAGATTGTTAAAATGGCGCTGTTGCAATATCTGTCCAACATTTTGCGCCACCGCGAGTATGACCTGACGGAAATTGATTTTGCATTTGAATACAACAAAAATCGTGCCAAACTTTTGGGGAGATCGATAATTCAAGCAAATTTTTTAGGCTATATTCCTTTTAAATTTTGTAACTTATTGTAAATAAATCGCTTAATTTTTTGAAAAAAAATTGAATACTGGCATAAATTAAAAAATAAATGGCCTCATCAAAATTTAATGACGTGGGCAAGTGTCCGATTTTGATACAGTGGTGTCCGAAAATGAACACAAAAAAGCCGCCGATAGATGTACCGGCGGCTTTTTTTTAGCTGCTTGTTTATACAAGACAGGTCGATTCTGAGTGTTTGTGAAGTACTGGACTCAGTTGCTCGACATTGTCGGGTATGCGAGGCGCAAAATAGCGTTCATCACAGGCCGAACATATCGCAAGGGGTATATTGCGAATGGTGACGGTGTGTTTCCCCTTGCCATACAGACGGTCGATTTTGTGGATGTGCGCGTTTTCGCGCCCGCAAATGTCACAGTGCATAAAATGAGTTTCTCCTCGAATGTTAAAATTTAACAGCTATTGCGCTAACACGTTGTAAGACGTTTTACATTGCCGCAAGTTCCGTGTTGTTAAGAGATTCTTGCAACTGGTGTCGCGCGCGATGAAGCCAGGTTTTCAGGGTGCCCATCGGCACACCGAGTTCTCTGGCAATTTCTGCATAGGATCGATCCTGTACATAGCGCAATCGCACGGCATGGCGATATCGCTGTGGCAGTTCTTCTATGCTTTCTTCGAGTATTTCGCGGCATTCTTTTCGAGACAATGCATCGTCGGGACGCTCTGTATTGGCTGGCTCCCAGGTATCTCGATAACCGAGTTGTGGATCTTCAATGGTTTGCTGCCACGATCTACGGGCTTGTTTGGATCGCATGTGCGTGGTACACACATTCAGGGCAATTTGCATCAGCCAGGTTGAAAATGCAGCCTCCCCGCGGAACCCGGACAAACCGCGATAGGCGCGCAAGAAAGTCACTTGCATCAAATCTTCAGCATCGTGTCGATTTCTGGTTCGTCCAATTAATGTGGCGAGAATCCGGGCGTAGTGGCGTTTGTAAAGGCTGTTGAAAGCCCCGGCATCGCCATTTAATGTGCGGCGCACCAGATCCCGCTCTTCTGCGTACTGCATGGTTAATCCTCTGGTGAATGGTTATCAATTTCTCTGCGGGTAGTCGTTTACTGCGGGTAGTCGTTTACTCGTCAATATCGTCAGGCGTTGCGGTGATTTCCCACTCGGTAGGCTCCGCAAGCGAGACCTGAAAAATGTCGCGCAACCCCGTCAGGGCATAAGAACCCGTGATGAGGATAACGACAATCAGAAAGCAGAATCCGATGTTTTTCAGATTTTGCAATTCCTCTTTTCTGCGGAATACATCCTTCCATGTTTGCATCTGTTTTCTCCACAAGTTTGTGATTCCATTTGCAGTTATCGGAAATTTGTCCTAAATTATGCGGAACACCGCATGTATTTGTCGGTGTGATCTGGGGTCCTCACGTCGTCCCGCCAAAGACTCGCGTGAGGGCCTTTCTATTTGTACTGACATCATATCAGATCTCCTTTTTCTGATGAAGGGGAGAAATGGTGAGCCAGGTATTGTGTTTACCAAGCGTTTGTTAAATGATCATAGTGCCTCCTTTGAAAAAAAGGGCCACCGCGTCTCGTTTGCGCTGTGGCCATTAAAAAAGCCATCCGGCGAGGATGGCAGTGTTTTTTGATGCATTCAACAAGCCATATAGTCCTCCCCAGGCGCAATAAGAGCGCGTGCAATTATTGAAATTGCGAGCTATCCTGGATTGGACAGTTAAAGGCAACAATGACGAGTTGAACACAAAAGTTTCTCGTGTAAAGGTGTTACCCTGGATGTCGTGCCAGGAAACTCAGCCCTGTGGTGCGGGTTTACGGATATACACGATGGATTCCCTGTTTGAGGTTGGTGAATTGCAACAATAATGTTTAGCTTTAAAAAGATAGTTAGAGAACTTCATTACGTCAAGGAAGAAATCGGAATTTTTTGCAAATTTTATCTTCACTGTTACATACCTTTGGATGCACTTTGAAACGAAAAGGAAGAAAATAATTACCCAACGTCACATAAATAGACAGTGCAGGTTGTAAATGGGTTTCAGAAATTTTGATTTTTTTCAGGAAATGGAAGTGGTGAGGTCTCAAGAGACATCTGGGCCTATGCGAATGGCGTGTGTTTTTATGAGGCAAATTACGGGGTCGCCGATTTTTAAAGCCAATTCCTCTATCGCTTCGGGCGTGACTTCAGCGGCGAGGCGTTTGCCTACATCGATGTACACGAGGCGTCGGCCATGTGTTTCAACGATGTCGAGGACTCGTCCAGAGATGGCATTGCGTATGCTTAAACCAGCAGGCCGTTGTCGGCACAAAATGATGTCGTTTGCCCGAATGCCTATAAATATATGCGTGCCCGATGTGCGGTCACAGGGTGGGATGTGGAGGGTCTGATTGTTGTATTGTACGCGATTTGGTGCGATGATTTCAACGGGCAGGACATTTTCAAAACCGTGCGCTTCGAGCAGGGGCAGAATTTTGGGCTGGTGAGCGATAGTAAAGAAGTCTCCATGCGCGAGTACCTGCCCGCGATTGAGCACAATGACCTGTCCGGTGAGTTGCAGGATTTCACCAATTGCGTGACTGACGTAGAGCATGGGGATGCCCAAATCCGTGCGAATGTGGCGCAGATAGGGCATGATGCGGTCTTTAAGCTCTTGATCGAGCGAGGTCAGAGGTTCATCCATGATGAGTAATCTGGGAGAAGTCAGAATGGCTCGTCCCAGGGCGACGCGCTGGCGTTCTCCGCCCGAGAGGAGATTTGGGAGGCGGTCGAGCAGGGTGTTTAGTTCGAGCAGGTCGATAATGGTGTCGGGATGAAATTTGCGTTCTGATGACGCGAGAAATTGATACCCGTACAGGAGATTCTGGCGCACGGTCAGGTGTGGAAAGAGCAAATCGTCTTGAAATACATGGCCTATGCGTCGCTTTTCCGGTGGCAGGTCAATGCCTTTTTCAGCGTGGAATAAAATGGTGTTATCAATGCTGATTTGACCGCTATCTGGTCGCATCAGGCCGCTTATGAGGTTCAGGAGGGTGGTTTTGCCGCAGCCCGAAGGTCCAAATATCGCGGTGACGGGATAGGTACACGTCACATTGATTTCGAGGGTAAATTCGGCGAGTTGCCTGTGTACGCAAAGGGTGAGCATTGTGTTTAATTTTTCATTTTTCGGGCGACGGTCTCGCTGGCGATGAGCGCGCCCAGAGATAGGATGATGGAGAGTATGACGAGGCGTGCGGCAGCGGCTTCGCCGTCGGGCTGATTGATGTACGTGAAAATGGCGAGTGGGAGTGTGCGGGTTTCGCCAGCGATATTGGAGACAAAGGTGATGGTGGCACCAAATTCGCCAAGGCTGCGGGCAAATGTGAGGAGGGAGCCAACGAGTACGCCCGGTGTAGCAAGGCGCAGCGTTATGGAGAAAAAGGCGCGTAGCGGATTGGCACCGAGGGTGCGGGCAGCGCGCTCAAGACGGGGATCAATACTTTCTATGGCGAGGCGAACAGCTCTTAACATGAGTGGAAAGCCCACTACAGCAGCGGATAGGACAGCACCTCGCCAGGTAAATGCGATTTGCAAACCAAACCAGTCGCTCAAAATTTGACCCAGAAAACCCCGGCGGCCCAACAGGAGGAGCAGCAGATACCCGACAACTACAGGCGGCAATACAAGGGGCAGGTGACACAGGCCGTCGAGGATGAGCTTGCCCCGAAAGTTTTTGCGCGCCAGCACCCATCCCAACAATACGGCAAAGGGCAGGCTTATCACCACGGAGAGCAGACCCACTTTAAGCGATAGGACGAGGACGGTGTATTCTTCGGGGGTTGGGAATATCACGATGCAAGCAGGTTTAATGCGAATGGCGAGGGGTGTTGTCGCGCACATTCTGGTATTTGACGGCCAGTTCCAAACACGCGCCATCGGCGAGTTGGCCCACAGTTTGGCGATAGAGTTCTTGCCAGGGTGTCTGGTGGACCAGATCGGGTTGTTTCCAGTCCTTTTTGCGCTGGGCGAGTTCTCGGTCGCTTACGAGGACATTGGCCGTGCAGGTGTTGAGGTCGATGCGCACGCGGTCACCCGTCTTGAGAAAGGCGAGCCCACCGCCCACTGTGGCTTCGGGCGAGGCGTTGAGTATGGATGGGCTGGCAGAGGTGCCGCTTTGACGTCCATCGCCGATGCAGGGCAGTTCGGAAATGCCCGCCTGCACGAGGCGGTCAGGCGGGAGCATGTTGACGACTTCGGCTGAGCCGGGATAGCCCACGGGGCCGCAATAGCGCACGAAGAGCAGGGAATTTTCGTCGATGGGTAAATCGGGATCGTTTATGCGGTGGTGATAATCTTCGGGGCCATCGAAGACCACAGCTGTGCCTTCCCAGGCGTTTTCATCGCCTGCGCGCTGGAGATATTTTTTGCGGAAGTCGTCGCCTATTACAGAGGTTTTGAGCAAGCCTGCTTCAAAGAGGTTGCCGCTGAGTACGATGAACCCGGCGTTTTCTTTTAAGGGTTGATCATAGGGTTTGATGACGCGCTCGTCTTCAATGGCGATGTCTTTGAGATTTTCACCTATGGTTTTGCCGGTGACGGTCTGGCAGTAGGTGTGGAGTTTGTCGGCTTTGACGAGTTCGGCCATGACGGCGGGCACGCCACCGGCGCGATAAAAGGCTTCGCCGAGGTATTCGCCTGCGGGCTGACAGTTGACGAGCAGGGGTATGTGGTGACCATGGGTTTGCCAGTCTTTTGCCGGCAGTTCCAGCCCGATGTGTCGCGCCATGGCAGTGATATGGACCGGTGCGTTTGTCGAACCGCCGAGCGCTGAGTTGACGACAATGGCGTTTTGGAAGGCTTCTGGCGTGAGGACCTTGTCCGGGGTGAGATCTTCTTTGACCATATCGACGATGCGCAGGCCCGTGCGATAGGCCATTTGCTTGCGGGCGCGATAGGGGGCGGGGATGGCCGCACATCCGGTAAGCGATAGTCCAAGTGCTTCAGCTAATGCGTTCATGGATAGGGCGGTTCCCATTGTGTTGCAGTGACCCACACTGGGCGAGGATGATGTGACGATATCCATGAATCCGTCGTAGTCGATTTCTCCAGCCGCATAGCGTTCGCGGGCTTCCCATACAACCGTGCCCGATCCAGCCAGACGACCGCGCCAGTGCCCATCGAGCATGGGGCCGCCAGACAGGACGATGGAGGGGAGGTTCATGGTGCAGGTGGCCATGATGCAGGCGGGTGTGGTTTTGTCACATCCTGTGGTGAGGACGACGCCGTCAATGGGATAGCCGTGCAGGATTTCGACCAGTCCGAGGTAGGCGAGGTTGCGGTCAAGGGCAGCCGTGGGCCTTTTGCCCTGTTCAGCAATGGGGTGTACGGGAAATTCAAAGGGTATGCCGCCGTTGTCGCGGATACCTGCTTTGACGCGATCGACCAATTCGACGTGAATGCGATTGCAGGGGGTGAGGTCGCCCCCCGTTTGCGCGATGCCGATAACGGGTTTGCCCGATTGGAGTTCTTCGCGCGTCCAGCCGTAGTTCATGTAGCGTTCGACATAAACGGCTGTCATGCCCATGTTGTGCGGGTTGTTAAACCACTCTTGACTTCGCAGTGGACCTTTGACTTCAGAATAATCCTTCTGCATCGATGCTCCTTTTGTCAATTTGTTTGAGTCAGAGATTCATACTCTTCAGTGGTTAGTGAATCGTTTAATCTTTAGATTGTCGATGGAATTTTTTACTCTCCCGCGGTTGTGAGTGTTTGGTGATAGAGTTTTTGGCTAATTCGCGTACCATGGTCCCGAAGATTATCGAGTATGGGTTTGACATCGGGAATGATGTGGCGGGTTTTGGCAACAAGGAGAACACCGATTGTACCGATAATGGGCAATCCCCGGGCAATTGCCACACGCCGTGCAACGCGGTCGTCAATAATCACTTGTCCTGCATCAATTTCTTGAGCAAGCACAATAGCTCCACATTCGCCTAAATCAAGCAGTGTACGGTTGTGAAGTATCAGGACTTGATTTTTGTCTGTCACCGACCTACAGAGAATCCACTGGGCTTCTTTCACTGCTGCCGCCCCAGGTTTTCCAGCCCCATCAATGACTACTTCGGTGTACACTTCTTCTGGAATGATGATTGAGCCATATACATCTCGGAGCAGATCCAACCGCTTAATTTTTGAGAGTTCAATCAATGGGGTACTGTTTGCTACAACCTTCATGGTGTGGGTTTCTCGAAAGCCTGTAGCGCACTATTGACTTCAGCCGTTAAGTCTTCTGCGGTGAGGCTGTCATCAAAAGGGGAGATGCCGGCTTCAGCCATTAACTCTGAAAGCTCCCATCGAGAAATATTGAGGAGTTTTGCGGCTCTGCCAGCACTGATGGCCCCTTGTCGGAGGAGTTCAAGTACAAAGGCTGTTTTTGCCTTTTTTGTCGCTGCCGTTTGATGCTTTTTGGAGATGTTTTCAATCGGAAGGTGAAACTGCATTTTAAGTGTAGTTTGTTTCATTTTGTTATTCCTCAATAATAATCTTGATTGCGCTCCGGTTTTTTGGATCTTTCCTAAAAAATACTTCAGTTTATCAACATAGGCAAGGAACAAAGCATTCTGTATCATG
>JAPOXY010000266.1 GCA_026706845.1 Gemmatimonadota bacterium | reverse complement strand
TTGAAGGATACAGATTCGCGCGTGAGTTGTACGGAGTCCATAAGGTTTCTTTCCAGATTATGGATGAATGGGATAGTGGATGGGCAATATACGTTGGTGCGGCGATTGGGGCAATAGATTCTGCAACAATAATCGCTATGACTCTACGGTTGCCAATTTTTTTTAGTAGGCGTAGATTATACCGATCTTAATTCGGCTTTTTATGGTGCGAAAATTAAACTTTCAGGAGCAGTGTTATGGCTTTTTCAGCACATGGTGTGACACATAGACCAACGGTTACGGGTACGCGCGGGATGGTTGCGTGCGCACATCCGCTGGCCGCGCTATCTGGCGCGCGGATGTTGCTTGAAGGGGGCAATGCGTTTGATGCTGCGGTTGCGGTTGCTGCCGCGCTCAATGTTGTTGAGCCCTATATGTCTGGTATTGCGGGGGTGGGGTATGCGATTGTGTATGATGCAAAAAACGACCACAGGCGCGTCCTGGATTATTGTGGACGAACGCCGTATCAAGCGCGTGCCGAGTTGTTTGATAGCCCAGCGGATAAAGATGCTGGGCCGCGTTCGTGTTTGACGCCGGGTGCTTGTGGCGGCTGGTTGGAGTTGTTGGAGCGCTATGGCACGATGACGCCAGCACAAGTATTTTTGCCTGCGATTGATCTGGCGGAGAACGGGTATGCTGTAACGGTGAGAAATAGCCAATCGATGACCAGTGGCGGGAAGATGAACGATAGGGCTGAAAGCGTTATTCTGTCGCGTGGGCGCGGACCTCTGCCGGGCGAAATTCTGGTTCAAAAGAATTTGGCGCGGACATTTCGGCGGATCGCTGAAGGAGGGGCGGAGGTTTTTTATCGCGGCGATCTCGCGCGCGAAATGGCGGAATATATCCAGGGAGAAGGGGGCTGGTTGTCCGAGCGCGATCTGGCGGATTTTGAACCGGAATGGGTCGATCCATTGGTGACGACTTATCGAGGTTATGAGGTGTTTTGTCCGCCGCTACCGAGTGCGGGATTTCAGATTCTCGAGACGCTTAATATGCTGGAGGGATACGATCTGGTGGAGATGGAACACCACTCGGAGCAGGCATTACATTTGTTCATCGAAGCCGTGAAGTTGGGCAATGCGGATCGGATAGAATACGCGGCAGCCCCACAGGCTCCGGTTGAAGGATTACTGGCGAAGGGGTATGCGGAAGAACGCCGAAAGCTGATTGGGAATCGCGCGGGCGTGCATCGGGGCGAGTGGTATCCGGCGACGAAGTTGCCGGGCGAGGTTGACCCGGGCGATCCAAAGGCCTGGCTGAATGAATGCACGACGCATTTCGATGTGGTTGATGGCGATGGCAATGCTGTGGCTATAACTCAGAGTTTGGGATCGGGTTTTGGGTCGGGGGTGATGATGGGCAATACGGGCATGTTTTTGAATAATTTTATTCGATGGGGCGATCTGGTGCCCAATAGCCCAAATTGCATTGCGCCTCATAAAAAATTGGATATGTGTTTGTCGCCGCTGCTGGTGTTTCGAGATGGCGCGCTTTTTTCTGCTCTGGGTACGCCGGGAAGCTGGGGGATTCAACAAACGTCGGTGCAATTTTTGACCAATGTGCTGGATTACGGCATGAATATACAGGCAGCGATTGAAGCGCCCCGGTTCCGCATTGAGAGTGCGGGGACTAAGGTGTCTATTGAAAAGCGGGTGTCGAAGTCTATTCGGCGCGCGCTGAAAGCGCGTGGGCACGATGTGAAGGTGTTGCCCGATTATTCCGCCGTTTGCGGAGGTGCACAGGGTATTGTGGTGGATGCTGAATCGGGTGCGCTGATGGGCGGTGCAGATCCGAGACGCGATGGCTATGCGATAGGGATTTAGCTCGTAACATGCACGAGGAGAATAAATTGGCAGATTCATTTGAGCTTGAGATTGCGCAGATCACGTATGGTCCCAAACACCACTTTTTTGGGTATATTGGTCAGTCCCAGACCGTTCCCTGGAATCAGAGCGGTCGTTATATCGTCGCATTGCGGAATGGCTTTCAGGACCATATGCCCGGACCTGGCGAGGCAGCGGATGTGATTTTGATCGATACTGAGAATGGCTATTCGATCCAGATGGTTGATCAGTCACAGGGGTGGAATCCGCAGCAGGGTACGATGTTCTACTGGAATCCCGAATCGCCGGAGACGCAGTTTTTTTTTAATGATCGCGATCCAGAGACGCAGAAGGTTTTTACGGTTTTATTTGATATGTCCAGAGGGAAAAGGATCCGCGAGTATCGCTATGAAGATACGTCGTTTGGCAATAGCGGTGTGGCGCAAAATGGTGGCTATTTTTTGGGATTAAATTACGCGCGCATGGCGCGCCTGCGGCTGGTGACGGGGTATCTCGGTGCGGCGGATTGGACCGAAGGCGTTGTACATCCCGAAGACGATGGGATTTTTAAGGTTGATGTGAATAAGGGTGAAAAAGAGTTGATTGTATCTTTTGCCCAATTGGGAGATGCGTTGCGGGATTACCACCCGGGAGTTGAGAGCAAGGCGATGTTTATCAATCATACGCTGTGGAATAGGGAGGATGATCGGATTTATTTTTATGCGCGGGGCAATTTTGGTGGGCGTGGGAATCAGCTCAATGTGCCTTTTACCGTGAATCCCGATGGTAGTGATCTGACCATCCAGAAGGTTTTTATTGGTGGGCATCCCGAGTGGTTGGAAGGGCATGAGATTCTCGGTCACAATGCCGATGATCTGGTGGTGTACGATACCGATGAGCAGAAAATTGTACGGACCCTGGGAGATCAGTCTGTTTTTCCAGAGCTTGGCGGAGACAATGCGTTTTCTCCAGATGGGAAGTGGATCATCAATGGTTCGGGACCAAAGCGCGGAACGGTTTATGTGATGTATCGCATGGCTGACGGGGCATGGGCGCGAACTGAGCGATACGATCAAGGCAAGTGGATATCGGGAGATTTGAGGAGCGATCCCGCGCCCTGCTGGAACCGCACGAGTGATCAGGTGCTTTTTCCGTCGATTTCCAGAGATGGGACGCGCCAGTTGTTTGTGATTACCAGAAGATAGGAATGGGGTTATGGGAGAGAGTGATACGCGCTGTTTTGCAGGGTTGGATATTGGTGGGACGAGTGTGAAATCCATTCTCGTTGATGCTGCTGGCAATTTGTTGGGCGATATGGTGGAGGTACCCAGTCGCGTCAAAGATGGGTATGAGGCGACGTTTGCACAGCTCGAAGAAGCGCTGTTGTTGTTGGCGGACCGCGCTGGGAGAAGGCAATCGGATATCGCGGGTGTTGGACTGGATGTCCCCGCGCCGAGTAGCAATGGCGTGATTCGGGTGCAGGCCAATCTGGGGGCGGATTGGGTGGGGACGAATATTCGCGACGAGTTTTCTGCGCGTGCGGGTGTGCCCGTGTATATGACGAATGATGGCAATGCGGCGGCGGCGGGTGAATACGCTGCGCGTCCGGATTGCGACACGGGTCTTTTGCTTGTCGCTCCGGGAACGGGTTTGGGCGGTGGATTGGTTTTGCCCGGTGGGCAGATTTACGAGGGGGCAAATGGTCTCGCGCTGGAAGTGGGGCATGCTTCGGTTCCGTTTCGGGAGGCGAATGGGGAGTTGCCAGCTTGCTCGTGTGGGCTTACGGGTTGTGCGGAGGCCTGGGTGTCGCTTATGGCATTGCGACGCAGGCTTGGGATTGAATTGACGCAGGATAAATGGAGAGATCACGCGCTGAACACTTCTGATGCGTCGATTGAGGAAAAGGCGTATCAACTCCGCGATTACGCGGAAAATGGCGATCCACTTGCAGTGTCGCTTTTTAAGGAGCAGGCATTTATTCTGGGTTATGCGATAGCCAATTGGGTGCGGTTATTCGACCCCGGGCTTGTGGTGATTGGCGGTGGGCTTTCAGAAGCGTCTTTTCGCGATTGGTATATGGCCTGGGTGATAGAAGGATTTGAGGATGGGTCGTGGCCGATCTATCTCGAAAATCCCTTTGATACGCAAGCTGTCTCAACGCAGTTTGAGTGGGCGCGCGGCGGCGATTCTGCCGCTGCACTGGGTATGGCTTTTGTCGCGAGTGAGGTGTTTGGATAGGTGATATGTGACCTGTGGATAAGACGGAGAAAGGCGAGGAACGATCAGTCCCTCGCCTCTTGTTTTTTGATTAAAAGAAGAATTTGAGGCCCGCATAAATCCGGTCCATGTCGGTGGTGCGGTTGTCGGTAAAGATAAAGTCGTGTTTGTAGTCGAGTCCGATACGCACCCTTTTGTGGAGGACGATGTCTATGCCTGCGCCAGGTGCCAGACCAAAGTTGCGGCCGCCTTCATTGGGCGCATATAGTCCGGCGTTGAGCGAGACGTGATACACAAAGGGGTCAAAGGCATAGGCGAAACGCGAGCCGAGGCTGAAGATGGACATGTCGCGGTCGGAAAGATAATTATAGCCCGCCTGAATGCCGAGCCACTGATCCATTTCGACGCCGAGTTCAATGCCGTAGAGAAAACCCGTGCGCGTTTTGTTGACGTCCGTCAGGTCAAAAAAGCCAGAGCCAAAGGCGGTGTTGAGATAGACGCGATGGCTCGGACCACCAAACGGGTATCCCCCTTTGCCAAATTCGCTTTCTTCTGTCCCATCAGTGCGGCCAGTTTGCGCGCTGGCACTGCTCCCCAAAAGCAGAGCGATTGCGAGTGTGAATAACAGGTGTTTCATGGTTTTGCTCCTTTCTGGATCAGGACTATCCGTAACTCCCAACCTAATAATCTCAGGTCTGCAGCGCAATTACAATCCGATGCTGCGCTTTTTGTAGGCTTTGCGGATTTCTTTTTCGTCGGTCCATATAATTTCTGATGAGATGAGGTCCGTTAGCTGGAAGGTGGCTTTGTAGTAGATGAGTTTGTCTTTGCCCACTTCCTGCACATTCGCGCTGAGTGTGCCCGTGAGGATCAGGTCTGATCCGGTCTGTTTGCCCGGTGCTTTGGCCTGTGCGGGATCGACATAGCCCGATTGTTGATATTCGTATTCTGTGGCGATGTCTTTGCGGTTGGTGACATCGACAAAGCGCACTTTGCCGCTCTGGATCAATGCGGTTTTAATTTTGTCGGAGAGGGCCACCATGTCGATGTGTTCGGTGGTGCGATTGCGCATTTTGCCGAGCATGATGGCGGGTTCGGGTCTGTTCAATGGTGCTTCGAGGATTGAATCGACGACTTTTTTGGCGATGAGTTGCATGTCGTTTTCGTTAAAGCGGTCGTCGAGCAGGGCAATGGTTTTGGGATCTTCATAGGTCCCTTTTGTAAAGGCTCTGGGACCGGCGCATCCGGTTGTGATACCGATCAGGGCGATTGCTGCATAGGTGATGAATTTCATGGCTTATCTCCTTGTTGAGAGGTGAAAGGTGTATTTTATCGCCACTCGCATTCCATTCGCGTGTCAATCATGTGCCATTTATCTGGCAATACCACATCCTGTTTGTAGCGAATATAGGCGCGGCAGTCTTGAATGGGTGAACTGACTGGATAATCCATTTGATATGTTTGAACCCGCGAGAGGTCTATCGCCGGTATCTCGTCGATTTGATGGATGCCCGGACGCGAGGATGTGAAAATCCGTACGGTTTTGCTGC
This sequence comes from Gemmatimonadota bacterium, assembly GCA_026706845.1. Lineage (NCBI taxonomy): Bacteria > Pseudomonadati > Gemmatimonadota > Gemmatimonadota bacterium. Next base: position 9,404 of record JAPOXY010000266.1, on the reverse strand, counting down.
CGTGTGTTTTGAGCGGGATTGTTCCCGAGAAGGTGACGCGCCGAATTTTTCGCGGGAGCAATGGGTCTGTGGCATCGATCAGGGCGTCTCTTTTCCACTGTCCGGCGAGCACGGTGTTTAAGTCTGCGGTGAAGACGCGCTGGATCTCGCCGTCGGGAATGATGACGTAGAGAAAACGATGGCGCGCTGTTTGAGAAATGCCGTCAAATGTCAGGTAAATGGTGAGGTTGAGCGATTGGTTGGGCGCGAGCGCGTGTTTGGAGATGGCCTGTATGACGACGGGCGCAAGGCCGGCTTGTTTGAGCGCGATCAGCCCTTCGGCAGACGCATCGCCCGCATATCGGCGCTCGGAAATCATCTGTGCGATTTGGTCGGGTTTAAAGTCGCTTTGTACCAATTGCAACAGGTCCTCACGGGTGAAGGGGAGTTGGTCCGTGCGTTCATAAACCGCGGGCAATTCCCCACCGTCCCATTCGACGAGGTTGACGACAATACCCCGCGTGGGTGGCAGGTCTGATTTTGTCGCGTTTGCCGTTGAAACCAATAGGCTGAAAAGAACGAGCGACAAAAGGCTACGGTGTGAGAGTGTCATTGTGTTCCTCCTTGTGAATTATTGATAAACTCTGTGATTCAAGAACGTGCGTTGGCCGGGTTTGATTTCGATGTTGGTAAATGTTTCGGTTTCGATAATGCGTCCGTTGCCATCGAGTGCTTCGAGTGTGATGGTGTGAATGCCGGGTGGCAGTTCGAGGCGGCCGATTTGAATATTGTGGGGCAAGGATACCCAACTGCGGGTGTCGGCGATTTCGGTTGAGATGTTGAACAGGTTGACGAAGAAGCCGAGGACCTCATTTTCGTCTTTGGCCTCTCGGTGGGCTATGTATTTCACAAGCCCGCGTGCAATTGTTCTGATCATAATCCTCGGGTAGTGATCCTGGAGCGATGTTTTTGCAATTGCAGCGTAATTCTGGGCGATCTGCGTTTGAATGGTGCGATTTGCGGTACGGATGAGAATGCGCTTTGTGCGCGGGGCAACAGTTTCGTATTTGGGAAGGACAACGCGTAACCAGTATTCGACATCGCGAATGGGATATACGCGGTGACGGCGGTGTGAGATTTCGGCGGCGATGGAAGATACTTTGTCGCCTTTGCTGCGTTTGATGTCCTCTTCGTAAATGGGGAGGTCTATTTCCTCCTGTACTTTGCGGGGGATAAAGCCGATTTCAGAAAAGATCACGAGTTCGCCATTGCCCACAGGCGGGACAAAGGGCGGGATGTTGAGCGAGGCAAAGCGCAGGTCGGCTTCCTCACCGTTGAGAATGTCATCTACATGCTTGAGGTCTTCCACGACGGTCTGAGGTGGGGCGGTGTGGAATTTTTTTTCGTAGTATGAATAGGCGTCTTGCGCGTGCTGATAGGAGACGCGGGCGTCGTTGAGTTCACCGGTAGCTTCGTAGAACAGGCCGGTGATGTAGTGAATGAAGGCGTCATTTTTGTAACTCGTCTGTCCATTGTGAATGGCGTATTGGTCGAGTTTCAAATTGGCTTTGCGACATTCGACAAGGGCATCTTCCGGGAGGCCCAGATACCAGTAGTTCAGCGCGCGATAGTAGTGGACGGCAACCATTTCAAAGCTGTCGCCGCGGTAGTTGCGTATGGCGTCGTTGGTCAAAAATGCGGCGGCTTCCCGGGAAACCGAGCGGGTGTAGAGTCGGTCAGATAGCCGCTCGGCTTCGGCAAAATAGCGGTTGGATGTTTCGTAGTGGCCCTGATAGTGAGTCAAGAGGCCGTTTTCGAGGAGATAGAGCAATTGGTTGCCTCTTTTTCTCGACTTTTTGATTTTTGCACGGGCGTCTTCGTAATTGCGCGCGCGCAGGCTCGTGCGAAAGTCGCCCGAGAAGTGAGAATAGGTGGTGCATCCGTGTAGCGAGACGGTTAGCAGAAGCACTGTGTAGTAAATTGATTTCACCGCACATTTCTCCGTTGAGGTTTTTGCGTGCGGTAAAAGTGTTATGCAAATAGCGTGCCAATTGGAGAAATTTTCCTTAAGTTGTTTAATTACAATAGGATATAAGCGTTAAATAAAAGGCGGGATATGTGGCGCTATGGCACAGGTGTGAATTTTTACAACAGTTTGAAAATTTTACAAAGCCAAAATTTTCAGTTGCTTAACCGTTGTTTCCACAGGATGGAGATTTTCTATTTGAACTGAAACGCGCTGGTTTTTTTCGAGCGAAAAAAAGGCGTCCATTTGAGCGAGGTTCTTTGTCAGGATGAATATTTGCTGTGTTAAGAGCGCCTGGTCCGCAAAGATTGAGACCCGGATGCTCGCATGTTTGCGGAATGCGTTCAGGCGTTTTACGGTAATTTTTGTTTCGTATTCTCCAAAAACAAAGCTTTGGGAGCGTTCTGGTGACACTGATTTTTGAGCTTGAAATGTGAACAGGTATTTCCCGCGTTTCAGGGCGTAAGACGGAGTTTTGATTGCGCCATCGCGGAGTGTTGCGGTATTGCGGATATTGATTTGTGCGCCTGTGGGAGATAGTTTACAGGTATCAAATGCAATAGTGCCGGGGTGTAATGGTTCCTGAGGTATCTGATTTGCGATGATCAGCGAGGGGCTTGTGGAAAATACATCGAGCATGGTTGCAGCACTTTGTTTGATGTAATCTTTGCCAATATTTTGTCCGATGTAATTGCTGTCGATGTATTGCAGAATATGCTCGCCGGGGATTTTGTCTATGATTGCTTGTTTGGTCTGTATTTCCTCAGGGTAATAAGTGTAAATCTGAGATATTTCGACGGGCAAGACATAGTGTGTGTGGTCTCGATTTTGTTCCGTGCTCATTATTTCTATGGGTTGTATCGAATAGTCGCATTTTAATCTGTTGAGGTCTTGTTCATGAACTCGCAGTTCTCTGGCAAAGACGACTTGCTGCACATTTTCCATTGCGTTGAGCGTATCTATGACCGCGCTTCTGGTGTCTCTGGTGTTGTGCAGTTCCAGGCCCGTTTGATAGGCGTCATAAGCTCGCGGCAGTAAAACGAGCGCGGCTGCGAGACATACAATCGGAATTGGCTTTTTGAGCTTTGGATAAAAACGTGCCAATGCTAAATGCAGATTGTAAAACGCAATACCTGCAAAGATGGCAATAAATGGGTACACCTGTATAAAATTTCTGTGAAAGCTGACGGTCATGTCGCTCATAAATACAAGATAGCTCGCGGGGAATAATAAGATCAGAAGCAATACAGGGCGAGAAATTATCCCGGCGAGACCGATTGCGAACAGGATGGTGCCCGTCAGTCCGATGTTGTGGTAAAATTCTCGTATCTGAAACGCAAAATAATCCCATCCAGGGCTGATTGTTGCGCCGGGGTGTCCCGTGGTTTTGTAGTAATTAATCTGGTGTAAGACATCCTTAATAAAATTTGGGAAGTCGAGAATTGCGTAGGGCATTATGAAAAAAAAAGTCACTGCTGGCAGGCATGGGATTGCGAGCCAATAAAATTTTTGGCGCGGGATTTCATCCCGATAAGACATCCAAATTAGCGATGCAACGGGGAGCAATATTGCCAGGCCCGAATTGTATTTTGTCGCTGTGGCAAACCCGACACATATTAAACCCAATATGAAATAGATGATTTTTTTTTGGTCGATAAACAAAATGGAGAATAGGGCGACAAGGGAGACAAACAGGGCGACTGGCGCATCCATTGTTACAAAACCCGAATGAACTATGTGGATCGGGAGAACAGATAAAAAAAAGGCCGATATGATGCCCGTCCATCTGCCGCATATCGACCTGCTGATTAAATAGGTGATAAATACTGTTGCGGTGCCCATTGTGGCGGTCAAAAAACGATTCCAAAAATAAAAACCCGGATGGGATATCGTCCAGTGCCAGCCGGTATCGGCTTCAATGCGTATATTTGTCACGCTTGCCAAATCGCCCGTGAGTAAGAGATAAATATAGTATAACTGATCGATCAGCAGGTTCAAATAAATCATCAGAGAACCGTACTTAAAAAAATGGGGGTTGTAATCCTCCGTTTTCATCATCTGAAGCGCGTTGCTGGCCGTGAGTGGTTCATCCCAGAAATACAAATAGGGCAAACCGATGTTTAATTGGAAATATCGAAGGATAAATGCAAAGAAGATGATCAGGATGATGATAGATGTGAAATAGTGTTTCACTATCGCATGGTGGATACCCGGGTACCGCTTATTAAAATTGGCTTTAATAGACGCGATAAAATCACTCATGGGATAGATCCTTTTGTGCGATGAGCAAAAAATTCCACGCGTCGCTCTCCACGCGGTGCAAGCGGTCTAAAAATAGTGCGCCGAGTTGGATGACAAAAAATGCAATGCGCGCAAAGGGGATTAGCGGACCGCGTTCAAAACGCGCCAAATAATAACAGAATCGCGTCCCAACTGTGACCCAAAATCCCGCGAGCGCGCGCGTTGTATGAACTGTTAGCCCCGATTTTTCAGCGAGATGGTGCAAGCCATAAGGCGTAAAGCGGAAATAGTCGTGGGGGACTTCGTGCAAGCCCCAAATATGGGGTGCGGTGAGAATTAAATAGCCACCCGATCGCAATACGCGTGCCATTTCGTCAATTGCCAATTGGGGCTGTGGCACATGTTCTAAGACCTGATTGCACAATACGGTATCGCAGGTTTGGTCGCGGAGGGGGAGGGCCAGTACATCGCCCCACACATCGGCGTGTTCATAGCGCTCGCGCCCTTTTTCCAGGCCGATGTATTGTTGCACGCGCGTCTCAAAAATGCCGGCATAGGGTTTATTGCCACACCCCACATCCAGTAATTTTCCACTTACCATCTCCTTTACTTCGTACATTGTCTGGCGCATTGTGCGGTAAATCAACCAGTTTTTGCCAAATAGGCCAACCGGGCGTCCATCACACCCATCGCCTTCCATATCCACGCGCGACAATCCCCTCCACGCACCAATGGCGAGACACGCAACACCAGCCAAACTGATCCAGTGCCCCAGAGTGAACACGAGTGCCAGACCACCCAAAACAATACCTGCCAACCACATCAGAGCGACTGCTGCACGCACTGGTAGCCTCCATTTTATCAATCGCTGTGCAACGTGATCCCGGCTGGGTCGGACAATAGAGCGGCCTTTGGCAAATCGGATCGCACTGATAAATACTGCTTCAAAGATGGGCAGTCCCAGGGCGATCAAAGGTCCGATGACGCCCGTGAGGCCTCCAGTTTGATTTGCGACAGAAACAGCCATACTACTGAGCAAAAAGCCAATTAACAGGCTTCCGGTGTCGCCCATGAGGATGCGGGCGGGATGAAAATTGTGTAGCAAATACCCCGTGAGTGCGCCTGCTGTTACAAGTGCCCAATCTCCGGCACTTATCACCCACAAACTCAGTGAGGCAATGGTGCCACTACCCGAGGAAAGACCGTCTTCCATGTCCAGAACATTGAATGCATGGCACATCCAGACCATCCACAGCGCAGTCAGTGTGGCGTCTATCCAGATAATATTTACGAGATGGATACGCGGGCCGAACCAGGCAGCGATGCCTGCAACTGCGAGGGTTAGCGCAAATTTGTGTAGCGGTACAAAAGGCTTCCAGTCGTCTAAAATGCCGATGAGTGCCATTCCCACAGCGCCAATAACGAGGCCCAAAGGAAGCGATTGAGGTAAAAAATAGAAGCCACAAAAAAGAGCGGCCAGCAAAGCTGTACCGCCCAGAGTTGAAACGGGCGCGTCGGGCGCATTAAAACGGCGTGCCATCAGACGCGCAGCCGCCGTGAACAAAGCCGATAGAATTGCGGTAATGCCGAATAAAATAACGGGCGTCAAAACGTACCTTAGGGTTGGAAGTCGCACACGGCTGCGATGACTTGTCCTATTTCGCTTTCGGTCATGCTTGGGAATAGGGGCAAGGTGACCAGATCGCGCCACACGGCATCAGTGACGGGCAAGTCCGTGCGATAGGGTTTGTACACTTCAAATAAATGACAGGGTTTGTAGTGTACGCCCGCATCGATGTTGTGTTGCCCCAGATGATCTATCAATTCATCGCGCTGGGATATTCGCGCCACATAAGCGTGCATTGCGCTGCGAACCTGGGGTTTTTCTACAGGTGTTTGCATCCAGTCGAGGGCGGCAAATGCACGTCCGTACTGCAAAAAAATCTCCCGGCGTTGTGCATTGGCTGACTCCAATTTGCCCAATTGCACCAGCCCAATTGCCGCGTTGAGATCGTTCATATAGCATTTATAGCCGAGTTCGCCCACTTCGTATTCCCATCGACGCTCTGCGCCATTTTTTCGAAACCGATCATAAGTTCCGCGCGAGATGCCCATCCAGCGCAATTTTCGCGCGCGCTCGGCGAGGTCTGAATTATTGGTGGTCAACATCCCCCCATCGCATGTTGACAAATTTTTGCGCGCATCAAAACTAAAACACGTCACTGTGCCTACCCCGCCAATCATTCGACCCTTGTAACGCGCGCCGCTGGCGTGTGCGGCGTCTTCTACAACTGGAATCCCGTACTGGTTTGCAATGGATAGAATCTCATCCATGTCGCAAGGGTGCCCGGCAAAATGCACGACCATAATCGCTCGAGTGCGCGACGTGATTTTGGCGGCAATTGCTTTTGGATCGATGTTGAGTGTTTCGGGATCTATGTCGCAAAATACTGGCGTGGCTCCGTTTTGCAAAATTGCGTGATTGGTCGATACAAAGGTCAAGGGCGTGGTAATGACTTCGCCTCCCTCTACGTCCAGTATCTTCAAAGCCAGAAGGAGGGCTGCAGAGCACGAGTTGACAGATACTGCGTGTTGTGCCCCCACATAATGGGCAAATCGCGCTTCGAGTTCTTCGACCTTTTCCCCGGGACCGACCCAACCGGACATCAATACCTCGCGTACCGCTTCGACTTCTGCATTGTCAAACCAGGGGCGAAAAATGGGAATCATGGACCTTCCTCCACAGCACCGTGAGTTAAGATAAACCAGTAAGCTCGCAAACGCGCTCGCGCCTCTGTGCGACGGCTGTGGGCGAGTAAAAACACACTTCCCCAGAGCAATGTTCGCAACGTCATTTCTATAGGACGCAGGAGCCTGAGTAAGCGCGCGGCCCATTGTCCCAGGTGTTTGGCAATAAAATAGGCATAAGACGCTTCGCTGACCACGAGCATCCGCGTCAATGCCTGTTTGGAACTTTCGCCTCCGATGTGTATGCCTTCGGCGTGGGGCAAATACATGACCTGCCAGCCCGCTCGGTTGATGCACAGGCCGAGATCTACATCTTCGTAATACATAAAAATGGCCTCGTCCAGCCCGTTTACAGCGTCCAGAACGCAGCGGCGAACTGCGAAACACGCCCCGGTCACCCAGGCGACGGATTCGGGTTTGGAGGGCCTTCGCCGCCGAAATTTAAGCAATGGAAATAGTAGATGCAATAGGAATTTACGACAGATTTCATCTCTGAGCCTCGGTGCCTCACCGCACGAGGCGAGCACCTGTCCATCCGCGTCTTTAAGTTTCGGCCCCACCATGCCCACATTGGCGTGTGTGTTCAAAAATTCAACCATCGTGTTCACTGCATCTGGTTGCAACACGACATCGGGATTCATGGCTATGACAATCGCGCTGTGCGAGACATCCACACCGCGGTTCACTGCGCTCCCAAAGCCCAGATTTGCGCCGGTTTGAATCACGCGCACGCGGTCGCCATAAGTTTCCAGTGCCTCCAGGCTGTTGTCCGACGATGCGTTATCGACCACGACCACATCGAGATCTGTTCCACGCTGATCGAGTAATGCGGCAATGCATTGCGCCAGATTTTCTCCGGCATTCCAGTTGACCACTATTGCTGTTACACATTCAGGCATTATTTTTTTCCTCTGCTACCAGCCGTGCAATAAGTCCCAAAAATGTCGCATGGATAAAGATCAACCGGTTGGCAAAGAGGGTTGCATCTGCCATGCCATAGACGAGGAGTGCTGCATAAATGGCGATAAATGCCGCGCAGAACAGACGCACGCGGGTATCAGAACTTTGTTGGAATAATCGATATGAACGCCACAGAGCAAAGCCAAAGACCCACAAAAACGCCGCGATGCCAACCAGTCCCATCCGGATACCAATCGTCAAATAAACATTGTCAACTGCGCCTACTGTCAATATCTGTGGCGGTGGTGGAAATGTCACCAAAGACGTCACGGTTTCGCCGTGCCCGCCGCCGAGCAGAGGCCGTTGGCGAATTTTCTCCAGTGCGTTGCCATAAGATATCAACCGCCCACTTACAGCTTCGACGCTGCGCGTCACGCGGTCCAGTGCTATGTCGCTAACGGCAGCGCGGGTTTGTTGCTGAAAAACATAACCCATCGCCAGTAGCAATAGGGGGACCAGTGCCACGATAATGAGACGCGACATGCGTCGTGGTGTGGCTTGCTTATCCAGCACAGTCAACGCGGCCAGAATGCTCAGCCCGACGAATAGCGAAATCCACATGCCCCGTCCCATTGTCAAAACCAGGGCCAACCCAATGGGCAATATCGCGCCCCACGCCCATGCGCGCCTGTACGCCCGCGTTTCAAATAACAAAATGGCGGCGATAATGAGCATACCCATCGGCAACACAATGCCTTCGAGTCGTGCGATCCGAACAAAACCACCCGCAATGTCCGTATCGACCTGCAAAAGAAATTCAAACAAATACTCGATGCCGACAATTGCGGCGATGAGCAAAAATAAATGCAGGAATGTGGAGAATCGCCGCACATCAAAAAACCATGTTACCACAAAGAACAACGTGTAGTACAATGGATAGCGCACGTCGCGCAACATTTGCGAGACCGATTGTCCGTAGATCAACCCCAACAAGCAAGAAAGTAAGACCAGCCCCAGCAATACGCACATTGGTCGATCCAAAAACGTATGCCGTCGCCAACTCCATCGGCCTTCCAACAAATAGTTGAGATAGGCAATGCCCATTACCACGACGAGAAGACCTTCATAGAATTTAAAGCCCATAGGTAAGAGCAGATAGTCTTCATAAAGCCAGGAAGGTACAACTGCCGCTGTGAAACACAAATAGAGCACTGACAGCGTGAGAGAGCCAAGAAGCGCGATTGCCGACAACAAGCTCAGAACGAGAATCGCTGCAAGCGCGTCATTTACCAAAAACGGCAATGCAATTAACAATACCTGCCCCAAACATATCAGGACCAACAGTTGGGGTTTTGCAGGATCAAAGAAATTTGTTCGAAGCGTCATACAATAAAAAGGTTTCCGATAATGGTTTTTTGAAAGGGTATGCTTTGTTCGCGCAATTATCGTCGAATAGGAACAAGATATAACAAAGTATCGAATAGCCAGTTGGGCAGTGATGCGAGAAATA
>JAPOXY010000265.1:12644-14540 GCA_026706845.1 Gemmatimonadota bacterium | reverse complement strand
GAGGTGCATCCCATCTCCAAAGGGTTTTTTGATAAGGTCAAAGAGCTGTTTGGATAGGCGGGTATGAAAATACGGGATCTCGGTGAGTTTCCCTTTTTGCGCCGCCTCCGTGAGCGCTTGCCACACGCTCTCCACGACCCTCGGATTCAGCTCGGCGTGGGTGATGACTGCGCCGCCCTCTCGCTCCCAGGGCTCACGGTGTTGACAACAGACGCCATGATTGCCGGTGTCCACTTCCAGTGTGAGTGGACCTCTTTTTTTGTCCTGGGGCAGAAAGCCTTTGCCGTCAACGCGAGTGATGTGGCCGCGATGGGCGGGGAGCCAGCCTTCGCCCTCCTCAGTTTGGGTGTTCCCCAAGACTCTGCCGTCGAAGATCTAGACGCCTTTTTTGATGGCTTCCTTGATGCCGCCCAGCAGATGCGAACCTCACTCATCGGTGGCAATATGAGCGCGGCGCCGGTTTTTACGATTTCTGTCTCTCTCCTGGGACAAATACCGTACGGGCTGATCGCTCGTTCTGGCGCACGCGTCGAGGACGAGGTGTACGTGACCGGAACTCTGGGTGATGCGGCCTTAGGGTTACGTCTCCTCACCAATGAATTGACCGGAGATTCCGAGAGCATTGCTGTCCAACATCTGAAACAGCGCTTCTTATGCCCGACCGCCCGTGTCGCAGTCGGAAAAGAACTCGCGGCCCAGCGCTTGGCGACCGCTATGATTGACGTCAGTGACGGACTGCTCCAGGATTTGGGTCATCTATGCGAAGCGAGCCAGGTCGGTGCTGTTGTCGAAGCCCCAACGGTCCCACTGTCCGAGGGTTATCGGACGCTCCTGGGCCCACGGGATTGGGCACTGGCCTTGTCCGGTGGGGAGGACTATGAGTTGCTCTTTAGCGCACCGGTTACGGCGCGTCCCAGGGTCCAGGAGATCGCAGACAAAAACGCCTGTGCGATCACACGCATCGGCTCGCTCGTGCCTCAGGCAGACGGGGTGACCGTCGTGTTACCGGACGGACCGCGGGCCGCGAGCGAGTTTACCGGATTTAATCATTTTACGCAGAGCAGACCATGACACGAGACCGCCTGGCTGAAATGCTCACCCAAGTGCAACAGGGGGTGTTACCTGTCGAGCAGGCGCTTGAACGGCTCAAGCAGCTGCCTTTTGAAGACTTGGGCTTTGCTCGGATCGATCACCACCGGACGCTGCGTAAGGGCTTTCCCGAGGTCATTTGGGGGCCAGGAAAAACGAGCCAACAGATTGCCACCATTGCTACGCGTCTCGTTGAGAACGGACAGCCGGCACTGATTACGCGTCTGGATGAAAAAAAAGCCCAGGAGGTCCAAACTTCCTTGCCCGCCCTGGTATACTATCCAGAGGCCCGCATCGGAGCCCTGGGCGAACAACCAACTCCCACGACGTCGTTGTCTATCCTGGTGGTCGCGGCTGGTACCGCAGATATTCCCGTTGCCGAAGAAGCCGTGATTTCGGCCGAGTGGCTCGGCAATAAGGTCGAGCGTTTATACGACGTCGGTGTTGCCGGTCTACACCGCCTGTTTGATAATCTGGACCGCCTCCGGGCCGCGTCAGTTTTGATTGTGGTGGCCGGTATGGAAGGCGCGCTGCCAAGTGTTATTGGTGGGCTGGTTGATCGACCCATCATCGCCGTACCAACGAGTATCGGTTACGGTGCCAGTTTCGGTGGCGTCGCTGCCCTCTTGGCCATGCTCAATTCCTGCGCGGCGGGCGTGACGGTGGTGAATATCGATAACGGATTTGGTGCGGCTGCCGCGGCTACCCTGATCAATCGGCCACACGCTGCGCCGGTCGCCACGAGCCGCACCACGGCCATTTCAGTAGCGCACCTCGCCCCAGCCTGCGTGCAACCGGGCGCCCCGC
>JAPOXY010000265.1:0-12634 GCA_026706845.1 Gemmatimonadota bacterium | reverse complement strand
TATCTACTGGAGATCAACGGCATGAGCGAGGCTCAACGGCCATTTCAGTAGCGGCCGTGACACCAGCCTGTGTGCAATAGGGTGGCCCGCTGCATTGGTACCCCTCGGTAGTGACTCACTTTGAAATTTGTTCTTCTCTGTGTTTGTCACATTATTCTCTCACATCCGAGAGCCTACGGTCAAAGTCGAGTCTCGTTCCTGCCTTGAGAACCCAGGGCGGGAGCAAGATAGGAGCAGTGAGATTTTCCTCCCAAATTAGTAGTGACAACCAGCCGGCAGTTGTGTATAGATGCCGAGCGGCTCTTCGTGCCCGCGTGAGCGTCACGTACGGGAGCCGAGAGGAGGCTCCGAAGATGCAAACTGGAACCGTGCTGACCCCGATCTCGCTGATCCTTGCAAGCGGCCTGTTCGTGCTGGCCGGTGTCTTTTTCAAGACACCCCCCGCTCTGGCACAGGTGCAGATCGAGTGTCCCCTACCTGACGGCGTGACGCCGCTTGCGGACCCGCCTGTGACGGCGCAACAGGTGGAAGACGGCAGCGCTACCCTGAAGGACTTCGCGCTGGCCTCGAGAGAACGATTTGTTATGCAGCTCCAGACGGCTGAGAATCTGGGACAAGTGGTATACTATGGATGTCTCTTCCGGCAAGAGGGGAGCTATTGGCATTCCGGTTCCACCTACCTCGTGATTATGAGGGCCGATGGCAGTATTTTGATTCACGCGAAGAACATGGCATTGTCGAGCAGGCGACTCAACCCCCTTATTTATGCAGAGATCCTTTCTACCCTGGGAGTACCCTCAACCGTTCTGGCCAACCTGGCATCTCCCGATTCTGCTATTGCCGCCCAGGCTAATGCCGAAGTGGTTAATATATTGTCGCAAGAACCGGATGCCGCATTCGATGCGACCACCCCTATACCAGGCCTGCGACCTGGCATACCGGGTGCCTCCGGCTACGCCGCCACATATTGGTCGGACTTTTTTAGAGGCCCGCTTGTGATGATGGCCGGTTTCGAGCTCAATGAAACTCACCTAATTGAAGAAGAGATCGATCACATTACCCCGGCCGTTACCGCCAGGGACGTGGTAGATCGAGAAACCCTGAAAGCCTTCGTCACGGCAGCAGGGGAGTACTGTCTCGAACTTCGGAAAACCGGCAATTTCCCCGGTGGGATAGCCAGGATCGCACTTCGGGATCCGGACGGGCCCTGGCGACACGGTTCCGTGTACCTCTATGTCCTGGATACTACCAGCAACGTAATCCAAATACACGCTGCGTTTCCGAACAGATACGAGCTTCGACCTCTGATACCGACTGTCCGAGACGTCGTTACTGGAGAACTCATACTACCGCAGGTCATCGAAGCGGCGAAAAGTGACCCGGAAGGCGGCTTCGTGGAGTATTACTTTGACGATCCCACTGACGACACAGACAGCGCCGATATCCCAAAGGTGGGATACGCACGCGAGTTCAAAACGCAAACCGAGTTAGGTGGAAGGGTAGTCCCGTACAACTTCATCATTGGGTCGGGGTTTTATGGGCGTGCGCCCGACGTTGTCCCGACTGAACCCCATACGGTAGTGGAAGCCACGGTCTCAGGCGATGCCGTCGAGGGGTTGACCGTCGAATTTGCTCGATCCATCGCTGGCCAGCCAGCCGACTACGCCTATAACGCCGTCACAGATGCCAATGGCTCTTTGTCCCTCACCATCTCCAACCCAGATGGGGTCAGTGGTTACTATCAGGCACGCGCCCGCAACGCCGACGGCGAAACCGTCGGCCAGTGGCACAGCATTCCTCTCAATCGCAATCAACGCCAGGTCCTGGAACTGACCCTAAGCGGCGGTATGACGGTCGTACGCGTCGAACCACTGGCCGCATCCAAGCCAGTGGCCGTATCCGAGCCAGTATTGGCAGCAGAGACAGTGCCAGAAGTTAGTGGTCTGGCGCCCAACTTTCCCAACCCATTCAACAGCGCCACCCTGATAACCTACCACCTGTCCAGCCCCGGTCCGGTGCAATTGGTAATCTACAATGTGTTGGGACAGCCAGTACGCACATTGGTGGATCAGTCCCAGGCCGCAGGCTCCTACCAGATTCGGTGGGATGTCCTCGACCAGCGGGGCGTCTCGCTATCGACGGGGATCTACATCGCACGTCTGAGCTATCCTAACGGGGTGCAGACGCAACGGCTACTCTACCTCAAGTAGTGCCAATTTTTTGAGAAGGAGAACCATCGTGACGAAAACTCGAACATCATTCACATACATGATTCCTGTTGTCGGACTGCTCGTGCTGGCCGGCGTCTTTTCCAATGCGCCTCCCGCCCTGGCAGATTGTCCACTTCCTCCCGGCGTGACGCCTCCTCCGGATCCGCGTGTGACGGCGCAACAGGTTGAAGACGGCAGCGCGAGCTTGGAGGAATTCGCGCTGGCCGCGAGAGATTTCTTTAGGAGCGAGTCCCGGGGACAACCGACTCTTGAACGAGCGGCATACATCGGATGTCTCACAAGGCAGGACGATGGAATCTGGCGTTCCGGTTCCACGTACATCGTGAGCCTGACGCCCGACGGAAGGGTGTTCATTCACGCGAAGGACATGTCATTGTCGGGCAGGCTGCTCAACCCCGTGATTTATGGAGCGATCCTTTCCGGGCTGGGCGTATCCATGAGCGATCTGGCCAATCTGGTATCTCCTGATCCTGCTGTCGCCGCCCAGGCGTTCGGCGCCGTCATGAGCACATTGATTCAGGAACCGGACGGCGCATTCGATGCGACCACCCCTATTCCAGATCTGTCACCAGGCATACCAGGCGCCTCCGGCTATGCCGGCGTCTACTTCTCACTCGGTTTTCAGAGCCCGATCGTGGTGCTCGCTGGGTTCGATCTCAATGAAACTCACTTGACTGAAGAAGACATCGATTACGGCGACCCAACCATTACCGCCAGGGACGTGGTGGACCGCGAAACCTTGAAGGCCTTCGTCACGCAAGCGATGATCTACTTTCGCGCAGCCTACGAAACCGGAGGTATAAGCGCTATCTCGAAGGTCAGGATAGCCTTTCGGGATCCGAACGGGCCCTGGCGACACGGTTCCGTGTACCTCTACATCCTGGATCGTACCAGCAACACAATTCTACTTCACGGCGCGTTTCCGAATAGATTCGAGCTTCAACCTCTGGTTGCGACTGTCCGAGATGTCGTGAGCGGACATCTCGTTCTGCCGCAGGTCATCGAGGCGGCGGCCAGCAGCCCGGAAGGCGGCTTCGTGGAGTATTACTTCGATGACCCCACTGACGACACCGACAGAGCCGACATCCCCAAGGTGGGATACGCACGCGAGTTCACCGGTGAAATCCAAAGGCCAGACGGAAGCGTAGTCCCAACTCACTACGTCATTGGGTCGGGTTTTTATGGGCGCGCACCCGAGGTTGTCGTCCCAACTGATCCCCGTACAGAAGTGGAAGCCACAGTTATAGGCGACGTCGTCGAGGGGTTGACCGTCGAGTTTGCTCGATCTATCGCTGGCCAACAGCCCGACTACGCCCATAACGCTGTCACAGATGCCGATGGCTATTTGTCCCTCACCATCTCCAGCCCAGATGGCGTGAGTGGGTACTATATAGCCCGCGCCCGCAACGCCGCTGGCGAAACCGTCGGCCAATGGCACAGCATTCCTCTCAATCACAATCAACGCCAGGTCCTGGAACTGCCGCTGGGCGGCGGAATGAGGATCGTACGCGTCGAACCACTGGCCGCAGCCAAGCCCGTGGTCGAGACAGTGCCGGAAGTTAGTGGTCTGGCGCCCAACTTTCCCAACCCTTTCAACAGCGCCACCCTGATTACCTACCACCTGTCCAGCCCCGGCCCGGTGCAATTGGTGATCTACAATGTGCTGGGACAGCCGGTACGCACGCTGGTGGATGAGTCCCAGGCCGCAGGTTCCTACCAGATTCGGTGGGATGTCCTCGACCAGCGGGGCGTCTCGCTATCGACGGGGATCTACATCGCACACCTGAGCTATCCTAACGGGGTACAGACCCAACGGCTGCTCTACCTCAAGTAGCGCGCCGAACGAAGAAAGCCCCTGAAAATTCAGGGGCTTTTTTTGTACGCCTCGTCTTTTTTATCACACCCTACTGAACCCGCATCCATGTATCAACCCATGCCCCCTCATAAGATGCAATCATTGTATTGCCTTCAAAAACCCACTGCTGCTCATCGTGTGCGATCTCAATTTTATCGCCCTCAACCGTAATCTTGCCCTTCACGCTCTTGGCCTTGGGATAAATCGACATCGGTGCTTCGGCAGAAGACCGATACCCCTGGCGAACCAGCACATGCCTGGCTCGTGTAATCGCCGATGTAGAAATCTCATACGTACTGGCAGCGTAATTAAATCGCCTGGGCGTACCGTCTTTTAAGTCCTCGAGAAGATTGAGCGTAATATGTGCTTTTCGAGAACTGATAGGCTCCCAAAAAAGTGCCCCTTTTATATGCGGGGCGCGCAACACCGTCCCATCTTGTAATTTGCGAGTTTGCAAGACCCACGTACCTGCCAGTTGTGTCTGCATATCCGACAGACGGTCACTACAACCCTGCATCGCGAACACAGACAGAAGGCATATCATCAGGCGTTTCATTTCGATCTCCCTGCGAGTTATCATCCGAAAAACGAACAGCTACAGTATATTTTTCGATTTGCGCGCTGTCAAGCCAAAAAAACGCAAAAAAAAGAGCACCAAAAGGTGCTCTTAAAAAATCAGGTCACTTCCAGCAGTGGCTCAAGCCGCGAGCGACGACGCGGATGGCGCAATCTGCGAAGTGCTTTCTCCTTAATTTGCCGCACGCGCTCTCGGGTCAAATTGAACCGAACGCCGATCTCTTCAAGCGTAAGCGGCTCTTCACCGCCCAGACCAAAATACAGGCGCAAAACCTCGGTCTCCCGGTCATCCAGAGACGTGAGCACATCTTTTACCTGTTCGCGCACCGAATCTTCTACAACCTCCTCATCCGGTGCCTTTTGCGTCTTATCGGGCAACACATGCAGCAAACTGTGGTCGTCCTCCTCGCGGAAAGACGCATCCAGAGACCAGACATCGCGCGCGCGCATAAGCGTATCCTGAACCATCTCCACTGACACGCCGAGTTCTTTGGCCACGGTTTCGGGTTCGGGTTCGGTCTCGCTTGACTGCCTCAGTTCGCGCGACACCTTTGAAATATTGTGCAACAAATCAATGCGGTTAATGGGCAACCGCACAACCCGCGAATCCTGTGCCAGACTCTGGTGAATCGCCTGGCGGATCCACCAGACAGCATAGGAAATAAACTTAAAACCCCGCGTGCCATCAAAGCGCTCGGCAGCCGTCATCAGGCCCATATTGCCCGCGCTGATCAAATCGGCCAGAGGCACCCCGTGATTTTGATATTCGCGCGCCACACTCACCACAAAACGGAGATTGGCCGCAACCAGTTTATCTCTGGATCTCTGGCAACCCTTATGGATCTTCTTTGCCAGTTCAATTTCTTCTGCACTCGAAAGGGGTTCAGACGAGGCAATGTCTCGCAGATACAAATCCAGAGACTCACTATCTTGTATCATAATTCCAGGCAAGGGGAACCTCCTAAAAATATGGGGGAGAATTACTATAAAACAGAATGGGGAGCCGACATCTTGCGAATTTGCGCCAGATGTTTCGTCATAAATTGATACATACTCATCGATGTGTCGCAAGCCATCAAACCCGCTCGCACATCTGAATTTTTAAACAACAGTGCCAAATTGCTCAAAACCGATAGATAAGGCACAGGAGCCGCATCGGGTACAGCAACCATGCATATAACGTGAACGGGTTCTGCATCTGGGGGAAAAGCAATACCCGTCTGAGAAATACCCAATGCCACACCGGGCTGAGCAACCGAGCGGCATCGCGCATGGGGCAGTGCAACACCCCGGCCCAAAACAGTACTCATCTGATCTTCTCGATCCAGAATAGTTTGCAAAAACTTCAGACTATCGACCACCTTCCTGCGCCCGTAGAGCCGATCGACCAGTTCTTTGATCGCCCCCAGACGATCTTGTGATTGCAACTCGGGTACAAGAAGCGAAACATCAAAATGAAAAACATCGTCTTCGGGTAAAATTGTCGTTTGAGTCACCTGGCCCCCACACGCAACAAAATGCAGAAATTGCACTTTCAAACTATAAGACATTTTCTATAAAAGGAGAATAACGCATTAACATCAATAAAAACATAAGGTTAATCTCCAATATCAAAAATCCGCGATAAACGCGCTCTGATATTACAGCAATATCCGTGCCAAAAAAACACCTGCAGACATAACTTATTGTTTATATTGCAAAAAGATTATAAAGTCGTATCTACACATTCTTTTTTTTCTTTTTAACATGCAAAAATTGCACCCTGTTTTATAACTAAAATGCAAAAATTGCGTTTTTGAAAATTAGCGCAGGTTATACGCCTTGATCTTGTATTGCAACGCGCGAACACTGATCCCCAACAGAGCTGCGGCCTCCTTCCGATTTGCCGTCACATGCGCCAGTGTTTTTTCGATCAGCGCGCGTTCCACTTCTGCAAGCGATGTACCGAGTTCAACCGTTATAGTATCTGTCTCATTCTGGGCATCGCGTATTCGAGAAGGCAAATGATCCACATCCACCTTCTGATCTGCGCAGGTCACCACAATGCGCTCAATGGTATTTTTCAACTCGCGCACATTGCCGGGCCAGAAATAAGCCAGAACCCTGTCCATTGCATCGGGAGTCAACTCCTTGCGCGCTTTGTGGTGCAACACACACAGAGTGTCAAAAAACACATCGATCAAAAGCGGAATATCTTCGACGCGCTCGCGAAGCGGTGGCAGGCGAATGGGCACCACATTGATGCGATAATACAAATCTTCTCTAAACCGTCCTTCTGCCACTTCTCGCTCGAGATCGCGATTGGTGACAAAAATAGTTCGCACATCTGCGGCCACCGCTTTGGTACTCCCCACCGGGCGATAGGCTTTTTCTTCTAATACGCGAAGCAAATCGACCTGATTGGGCAAAGGGATTTCACCCACTTCATCAAAAAAAAGCGTCCCGCCTTCAGCCGCGGCAAAAAAACCCGCCTTATCCGCTGTCGCACCCGTAAACGCGCCTTTTACATAACCGAACAACTCGCTGCCAAATAATGTCTCGGCAAACGCCCCGCAATTCATCGCCACCAGGGGTGCATTTCGCCGCGCGCTCGCCTGATGAATCGCACGCACCACGAGTTCTTTCCCCGTCCCCGTTTCCCCGGTAATCAAAACCGGCACATCGGTCATTGCCGCCTGCGCTATGGTATCACTAACCTGTTCCATGGCAGCACTTCGATGCACAACATCTCCATTTTCGCCATTGGAATCCAGACGCGCCCGCAATACGCGATTCTCCGCGACCAGTGCCTGGTGATCCAGCAAACGCTCCAAAGACAGGCGCAACCGCTTCAAATCTACCGGCTTGGTCAAATAATCATAAGCCCCCCGCCGCATGGCTTCAACAGCCGTCTCCACCTCTCCATAAGCCGTAATCACAATAACGCCAATTTCGCGATTTGCACCGCGCACCCACTTCAAAAGTGCCAGACCATCCTGTCCCGGCATCTTGAGATCAAAAATTGCGGCATCATACTCATGGGCCTCCATAAGTGCTTTTGCCTGATTCCCATCATAAGCCACATCAACCCGATAACCGTCTTTGGCCATCGCCTCCCGCAGACCCTCGCAGATATAGTACTCATCATCGGCAATCAAAAGCCGAATCTCACTCGCATCCATAAGTTACCTCTATCGTATCTCATGCTCGGGCAAATACACCCGGAAGGTCGTTCCCCGTTCGGGGCGGCTCTCGACATCAATATGCCCTCCGTGCTGATAAATAATGCGCTGGGCAATAGACAACCCCAACCCGGTACCCTCATCTTTTGTCGTATAATAAAACTCGAAAATGCGATCCACCTCTTCTTCCGGAATCCCGCAACCCGTATCTGTAAGCATCAAACACACCTGCCCCGACTCGGTTTGCGTCCGGGCAGTCAAATCGCCACCAGTGGCCATAGACTGAAAGGCATTCACCACAATATTGAGCACGGCTTGACCGAGTTGGTCTTCATCTCCATTAATCGCGGGCAGATCCTCGGAAAGTTCCAGACGCAACACAATGCCGCGCTCGCGTGCTTCGGGCGAGACCAACTCAAAAACGCGGCGAACCACATCGTTGAGAGACACCTGCCGCAAATGAAGTTTGGGCGTACGCGAAAAACGCAAAAAATTATACACGAGGCGGTCGAGACGTTTCATCTCTGTCTGCGCGATATTGAGCCGCCCCAAAAGGCGCTCTTTTAACGCACTTGACAACGCGCTGAGATCTTCCTCCAACAATTGCAACTGAATATCAATCGCCCCCAGAGGATTGCGCACTTCATGGGCAACAGAAGCGGCCAAACGCCCCAACGCCGTCATCTTTTCAACCTGAAAGATCTCCCACTCCATCCGCTTTATCTCAGATATATCGCGCACCGCCAGCACCAGCCCGCCCTGCGTATCTGTATCTAAAAACGAAGTGCTCACGCGCAAATGCTGCAATCCACCGTCGGCATTGTGGTGTACCAAATCCGTATCTGACACCAGTACCTTGTTTCTCATACCCTCGTTCAAAATCCGCAACAACTCAGGGCGCTGGGCAAATAGCACCTCTGGCGATGCGCCACAAACAGCCTGATTGTCCCACCCCATCAACGCAATCAGATGTGCATTGGCCATCACCGCCCGATGTGTTTTATCAAAAGCCACGATACCCTCCCCCAGCCCCTCCAGAATAGAAGCACTATAATCCGTAGCCATGTCCATGCGCGTTCTCCCGATACATAAAAGCCATTTAACGTTAATTTTCCATATTTCTACCCAAAGCGCAAGCCCAAATATCTTGACACTTATACATTTGGCGTGATATTATTAACCTCTAGTTATGAAAAACACAGAACAAAACCTGCATCGCGTACTCACCACCCAGCGCGCAAGCCTGTTATCTGAATGGCAAAAACGCGTTCGCCGCACATCTGACTTGCAACTGCGCGAAGATTTTGACGGTCACACGCCCGACGATGTACTCGAAGAGTTCTTTGATCTAATAGTCACACAGATCACCGCCAAACAGGATTATCACCTGCTCCGTCAGCGCATCTTTTCAGGCGAAATCAATGCTTTTACCCCTGACGCGGCTTGTCGATTGCTCATTGCCTTGAAGAAAACCGTTCTGAAACGCCTGGAAAATTTTGCGCACAATGCCGAAGCCATATTTGACGAAATCTTGCTGCGCATATCGGCTTACTACCACGAAATGCGCTATCGAAATCTGGCGCGCCATCAATCTCAAAGCCTGCGCCAGCGCAACATCGAAATCGCCCGCCTCCTCGCAGCGGAAAAACGGCGAGCCGCGCATCTGACCACCAACAATCGCATCGCGCAAATGGCCCTGTCAACCCTCGACCCGGATGAAATTTTCCGGCGCATTGTTCACGAAGTGCAACAGAGCTTCAATTACCAGCATGTCTCGCTTTACTTTGTAGAACCGCATTCCAACCAGATGATAATGAGAGCCAGAGCCGGTGTTTACGAAAAGCACTTTCCCGAGGGGTATCGCCAAAATGTGGGCGAAGGCATCGTAGGCCATGTCGTCGCGTCTGGCAATCCCATCATGGCCAATGACGTGGCCAATGACCTCAGGCGTATCATTGCTTTTCCACAAGAAAAAAACACGCGATCAGAACTCTGTGTGCCAATCAAAACAGCAGACCGCGTATTGGGCGCACTCGATGTGCTCAGTCGAAAAAAAAATGGCTTTAATTGGACCGATGTGCAATCGCTAATGGTCTTGACCGATCAACTGGCATGGGTCATCCACAACGCGCATCTCTTTCAGGAAACGCGAGAACTCCAGGACGAACTCGTACAATCGGAACGCCTGGCCGTAATCGGCGAAATGTCTGCGCACATAGCACACGAGATTCGCAATCCACTGGCGACGATTGGCGGCTTTGCGCGCGCTCTTCAGCGCGCGCCAACGCCCGACCGCATCGACACGGCATCGCACATCATATCTTGTGAAGTCACGCGCCTGGAAGAGCTACTGACCGACATACTCAACTACACGCGACCTCGCAAGCTCGAACTCGAACCCGTCAATCTCCCGGACCTCATCACCGATGTCTATCATCAAGTTGGCGAGGGCCTCGAAGGTCGGGGCATCACTTATCGACAAAACGCACCATCTGACCTGCCCGAAATACCCTTAGATCCCGCACAATTTAAGCAGGTACTCATCAACATCTTCAAAAACGCATTTCAGGCAATGCCCAATGGCGGCAAATTGCACGTCCACATCAAAAAAAAAGAGGATCAGCCACATATCCAAATAGAAATACGAGATACGGGACCGGGGATCCCCGCCGAAATTCAGGACGAAATTTTCAAGCCCTATTTCACCACCAAAACTACGGGCACAGGTCTCGGATTGGTCATCAGCAAACAAATCGTCGAACGCCACGGCGGAACCCTCTCATTCACGAGCCACAACGGTTCTGGCACCACCCTTTTCATCCATCTCCCCGATCTCTCCTCAGGGAAACCACTATGAAAAACATCCTCATTGCCGATGACGATCAAAATCTGGCATTGCTCTACGAGCAAGAACTCACCGATGAGGGGTATTGTGTGGATGTGGTTCACGACGCGCAAACCGCGATTGAGCGCGTCAAAGAAAATCCACCGGATCTCTTAATACTCGACATTCGAATGCCCGGCATGGACGGCATTGAAGCCCTCAACCACATTCTGGGGATAAACAACCAGTTACCCGTTATTCTCAACACCGCTTATAGCAATCACAAAGACAATTACCTCACCTGGTCAGCCAATGCCTATGTGGTCAAGTCATCGGACCTGTCAGAACTCAAAACCGCCATAAGCGATGTGCTGAACGGTGAAAGGTCTTGACATGCCCGACGATACGCTAACCATGATCCTCGCCGGAGGCCAGGGATCGCGGCTTTATCCCCTCACGCGCAATCAGGCCAAACCCGCCGTGCCCTTCGGCGGCATGTACCGCATCATTGACTTTACCCTCTCCAACTGCCTCAACTCCAACTTGCGCCGCATATATATTCTCACGCAATACATGTCAACATCTCTCGACCGGCATTTGCAACGCGGCTGGTCCATTTTCAATCCCGAACTCGACGAATTTATCTTTGAAGTCCCGCCCCAATTCCGCCTTGCCGGCAACTGGTATCGCGGCACAGCCGACGCCATTTTTCAAAATATCGACATCCTCGAACGCGAGCGTCCCGACCGCGTCCTCATTCTGGGCGGCGACCACGTGTACAAAATGGATTACAGCAAGATGCTCGCCTTTCACGACAGCGCAAATGCCGACCTCACGGTAGCCTGCATTGAAGTACCCATCAAAAATGCCACCGAATTGGGCGTCATGGCAATCGACTATGAATCTCGCATTGTCGGCTTTGAAGAAAAACCCGACCATCCCAAACCCACACCACACAATCCCAATCTCGCCCTGGCCTCAATGGGCATCTACATCTTCAGCACAGAAGTCCTCGTGCGCCAACTCTCTGAAGATGCCAAACGCGACACAGCCCACGACTTTGGTCAAAATATCATCCCCTCAATGGTCGATTCGGGGCGCGTCTTTGCGTACAACTTCAAGCACGGCAATCGCAATTCGACCGTGTACTGGCGCGACATCGGCCTCCTCGATGCGTACTGGGAAGCCAACATGGACCTCGTTTCTGAAACCCCCGAATTCGACCTGCACGACCCGAACTGGCCCATCCGCACACACGCACACCCGTATCCGCCTTCGCGCCTGCACATTCGACCGCAAAACAGTTCTCTTCTCGTAGTCGCACAGGGATGTGTTATTGCCAATGCGCGGGTCGAGCGCTCAGTCATCTCTGCGGGTGTTCACATAGACTCCGGCGCACAAATCACCGATTCGGTGCTCATGGAAGGCGTCAAAGTCGGTGCCAATGCCCAACTTCACCGCGTCATCGCCGATGAAGGCGTCGTCATTCCAGATGGTGCCCAAATTGGGATTAACCGCGAAGACGACCGCCGGCGTTTCACCGTGACAGATAGCGGCGTCGTAGCCATTTCCAAAGGACTACCCATTGAATAAACAAATCTCCATGTGTGATACCCTCCCACGCGATCTGCGCAACGCAAAAAAAACATCAGACGCCTGGCCCACCGAACGCCTGTCGTACCTGCGAACCTATCTCGACACCACCTGGGAAAATATTTATACACATCACCAGAGCGGCGCATCGGGCGGTGCTGTGGTTGCAGCACTCACACAGCGCGTCGATACACTCATCCAGGCACTGTATGCCGAAGCAAAAGAAGAACACGGTGAGCCAACCGGATTTGCCGTAATCGCGCAAGGGGGATATGGCAGGGGAGCGCTCAATCCCCACTCGGATATCGACCTGTTATTTCTCTTTTACAAAAAAGTCCGCGAAGGCGACCCCATAACGCGCGCGATTCTCCACACCCTGTGGGATCTGCGATTT
>JAPOXY010000264.1 GCA_026706845.1 Gemmatimonadota bacterium | reverse complement strand
CCTGGCAGAAGAAGAAGAACGCATCCGTCCTTTGGGATGCAAGTACCTGAATCGAGATGTGGCACGGCTCGATATGGCTGAATCTGTCGATGTCGTGGTGGCGATGTATCTCTTAAATTATGCCAGGACAAAAGAGGAACTTCTCAATTTCGTCCAGGTGGCTTATAATAGACTGCGACCGGGGGGGCGATTTATCGGATTTAATGATAATGTCCAGCAGGTTCCCAGGGGAACGATTTCCTTTGCTCAATACGGATTTGACAAAGTGTGTACCCCTTCTCCTGAAGAGGGCGATGTTATTTTGTATCAAATGATCAACGAAGATGGCACGCAGTTTGAGTTTAAGAATTTTTTTCTCAAACCAGAAACGTATCAGTGGGCTTTTCAGAAAGCGGGTTTTTCCGACTTTCAATGGGTCGGTCCCTTTATACACCCATCTCAGCAGCACAACCCATTTTGGGATGCTTTTATGTCTCGTCCTCCACTCATTGGCTTTAGCGCGTTAAAGCAAGGATAATTTTATGGTTTCTACTTCTGACTTTCGCAATGGTATGGTTATTCGCCTGGATGGGCAGCTTTTTTTTATGACCGAGTTTGAGCATTTTAAGCCCGGCAAAGGTGCTGCGGTCGTGCGCACCAAGCTCAAGAGTGTGAAGTCGGGCGCTGTGATTGATCGCACATTTCGGTCGGGCGACAAAGTAGATGATGTTCGTCTGGAAAGACGGAAGTGCCAATACTTATACAAACAGGATGCGTTTTACATCTTTATGGATACCCGCACCTACGACCAATACGAAGTACCTACGGAGATTGTGGGCGATGCACAAAAGCTGTTGCAGGAAAATGAGATTGTCGATGTACTGATTGCCGAGGGAAGTGCCCTGGGTGTGGAACTGCCCATTTTTGTAGAATTAAAAGTCGATCAAACCGATCCCGGTTTGCGCGGCGATACAGCTACTGGCGGGACAAAGCCCGCGCGCGTGGAAACCGGGGCAACAGTACAGGTCCCGCTATTTGTCGAGATTGGCGATGTGTTGAAGATTGATACGCGCACCCAATCTTATGTCGAACGAGTTTAGGAGATCATTGTGAAAATTTCCAAACAGGTAATAGCCAGTGCAAAAGAACTCATCGATCTGATTGGCGCCGATGATGTACAGGAAGTTGAGATTGAACGCAAGCTCTTTGGACGTGGGCGCATTCGCATTGTGCGCGCCAGCAAACAGGCCCCCATTGTGCAAACACTATCTGCGCCACCTGCGTCAGCATCTGCACCTGTCGATATACCTGAGACCCAGGTTGAAGATGCTGTAAGTGAAGACGATGGGCACTATCACACCTTGCGCTCGCCTATGGTGGGTATGTTTTACCAATCGCCGAATCCCGAAGCACCGCCTTATGCAACAGAAGGCGACGAGGTGACGCAAGGACAGACCCTGTGTATTATTGAAGCCATGAAAATTATGAATGAAATCGAGTGTGATGTAAATGGTCGGGTGGTGCGCGTACTGGTTGAAAATGCCGCGCCCGTCGAATACAATACGCCTTTGTTTTTAATTGATCCAGAAGAATAGCCCCTCGGGGATGCCCATTCGCTTGTTGTTTGCCCTCCCCCTGTGAATGAGCAAGCCCTATTGACCTTTCCTTTTTTGAGATCATACCCTTGTTTGAGAAAGTTCTCATTGCCGACCGCGGCGAGATTGCGCTGCGTATTATCCGAGCCTGTAAAGAGCTGGGGCTGCAAACTGTGGCCGTTTACTCTGAAGCGGATAGCAATTCTCTGCACGTTGGTATGGCCGACGAAGATGTTTGTATTGGCCCACCTCCTGGCGAGCAAAGTTATCGAAATATTCCTCGCATTTTAAGTGCTGCCGAAGTGACCAATGCCGATGCGATTCATCCCGGATATGGTCCGCTGGCCGAGAATGCCGAGTTTGCCGAAATTTGCGGCACTTGCGGCATTGTTTTTATTGGTCCATCTGCCGAAGCGATACGCAAAATGGGCGATAAGGCCATCGCACGAGAGACCATGCAAGGGGCCGGTGTGCCCGTTGCGCCGGGTACAGGCGTTTTGGAGAGCTATGAGGAGGCCCACCAGGCTGCGCGTAGCATTGGATACCCCGTGCGCCTCAAGGCCGTGGCAGGCGGGGGCGGGCGGGGGATGCGCACTGTGTTTTCAGAGCGCGAGTTAGCACGCGCATGGGAAATGGCACAGGCAGAGGCACGGGCGGCGTTTACATCTGGCGCGCTTTATTTGGAAAAAGAGATTGTGCAGCCCCGGCATGTGGAGATCCAGGTATTGGGTGATTTAGCGGGGCGTATTGTGCATTTGGGGGAACGAGAGTGTTCGGTCCAGCGTCGGCATCAAAAGCTCATAGAGGAGTCGCCTTCACCCGTAGTTGATGACGCCATGCGCCATCGCATGGGAGAGGCAGCTATTAAAGGTGCGCTCGCTGTTGGATATGCCAGTGCTGGTACCGTTGAATTTTTGCTCGACGCTTCCGGGGATTTTTATTTTTTGGAAATGAACACGCGCATTCAGGTCGAGCACCCGGTTACAGAGATGGTGGCAAGACTCGATCTGGTCAAATGGCAGATTCTCATCGCAGCCGGTACATCCCTTACACTATCTCAGGATCTATTTGATTTCAAAGGGCACGCTATTGAGTGTCGGATCAATGCCGAAGATCCCGAGCACAATTTCAGGCCCTCGCCCGGCACAATTACGTCCCTTCACATGCCGGGTGGTCCGGGCATTCGCATTGATTCACACGTCTATACGGGCTATACGGTTCCCTCGCAGTACGATTCTCTTTTGGCCAAGCTCATCGGATATGGCGACACGCGCGACGAGGCAATTGCACGGGCAGTGCGCGCGCTTGAAGAGTTTGTGATCGAAGGTGTGCCAACGACGATTCCCTTTCATCTCCATGCTTTGCAACACGAGGATTTTAGAACAGGTCGAGCAACAACAGAATTTGTGAACAAGCTGGGCTATGGCGGGTGAAGTTCATTTCTCACCCATAGGTAAAGGTACAAAGGAGCAGAAAATGTCGGATATTCCAGAAGATTTACTTTTTAATAGCGATCACGACTGGGTTCGGATTGAGGGTGATACGGGCACATGCGGGATTACGGATTACGCGCAGGGCGAGTTGGGCGATATTGTGTTTTTAGAATTGCCAGAGATTGGCGATTTTGTCACTCAGGGGGAATCCTATGGCATAATTGAGGCGGTCAAGACTGTGTCCGACCTCATTGCACCGGTTTCGGGTGAGGTGGTGGATGTCAATATCCAGTTGACAGATGATGCTGCTCTGGTCAACGACGAACCCTATGGAGAGGGATGGATGATTCAAGTGCGCCTTTCAGATCCTTCAGAAACAGAGTTTTTAATGGACGCACATGCCTATGCGGGCCTGGTTGATGAATAGATAGAGTGAATAAGGCTTGACACCTTGTAGTCAATACAATATATCATGGAGATTTATATTAGGGAGTGGATGGGGGGAGGCTAATCGCTATTTTTGAGGTGCTTTATCATGCCCGTGACAATGCCCAGGGTACTCAATCAGTCTGTGCTGGTGCTCAATCAGAGTTACGAACCTCTGCATGTGTGTTCTGTGCGCAGGGCTATTGTGCTGGTTTTTCGAGGTCGCGCCGAAGTTGTCGAAGTGTGCGAATCTCGTATTCATACGGTGAGCGATTCATTCCCCGTGCCGAGTGTGGTGCGTCTGGCCGTATATGTGCGCGTGCCTCCCAAACCGCTCGCTTTGACCAAGCGCAATATCTTAAAACGCGATGGGTTCCAGTGTCAGTATTGTGGCATTCGCCGCGGTCCATTTACCATTGATCACGTGGTGCCGCGGTCTCAAAATGGGCGCAATTCATGGGATAATCTGGTGTGCGCCTGCCATCGGTGCAACAACCGCAAGGGCGACCATGCGCCTGCGGAAGTCGGTTTGTCATTATTGCGCAAGCCGCAGTCTCCCAATCGGGTGACCTTTATTCGACATCATATTGGGGTGCCAGATCGCCGCTGGCGTCCCTATCTTTTTATGGATGATTAAAAGCGGGGGCTGATGGAAAAAAAGCGAATTTTGACAGGTGATCGGCCCACGGGGCGTTTGCATCTCGGGCACTATGTCGGGTCTTTAAAAAACCGCATAGCCCTGCAAGATGATTACGAGAGCTATTTTTTGGTGGCCGATCTGCACATGTTGACCACACAGCCTCAAAAAGAACACATCGATGCATTGCGTGAAAATATCTATGAGATGGTATTGGATTATTTGGCTGTGGGTATAGATCCCCAAAAATCGACCATCTATTTGCAATCGACTATTCACGCTGTGTACGAGATGAATCTGTTTTTTGAAATGCTCGTGACATTGCCCCGCGTGGCGCGGTTGCCCAGTGTGAAAGATATGGCCCGCGCTGCGAATATGACAGATGAGGCAATCCCATTTGGCCTGATCGGATATCCCGTGCTTCAGAGTGCCGATATTTTGATGCCGCGCGCACATGTCGTGCCGGTGGGGAAAGACAATGAGGCGCACGTTGAAGTGACGCGGGAAATTGCGCGTCGGTTCAATGCGTATTACGGCGATGTATTTCCCATTCCCGAACTCCTCATAGGCGATGTGCCTACTCTGGTGGGAACCGATGGACAGGCCAAGATGAGTAAAAGTCTCGACAATGCTATTTTTTTGTCTGACGATGAAAAGACAGTAGAAAAAAAAGTGCGCGGTATGTACACGGATCCCAAACGCGTTCGCGCAGATATTCCGGGCACTGTTGAAGGCAATCCCGTATTTATGTATCACGATGCGTTTAATCCCAATGTCGTTGAGGTTGATGATCTCAAAATCCGCTATCGCCAGGGCCGCGTGGGCGATGTCGAAGTCAAAGATAAATTGGCCCGCGCGCTCAATGTGTTTCTCGCCCCTATCCGCCAGCGCCGGGCACATTTTGCGGCGCAGTCGGGTTATATCGAGCAGGTGATTTACGAAGGCACGCTCAAAACGCAAGCACTTGCAAACGAAACGCTTTTAGCTATGAAAAAGGCGATGGGTTTTACCGGTGTATGGAATCGGATTTCTCGCAAAGCGCGAGATAGGATGAAAAAACAAGAGAAGGAGGCGCGATGATTGCATCCAATTTGACAGCTCAGTTCGATCCGGATGCCGCGCCTTATGGCGTGAAGCTCGATTTGTTTGAAGGTCCGCTGGATCTGTTGCTCTTTCTCATTCAAAAAAACGAGATCGATATCTACGATATTCCCATCGCCGATATTACGCGGCAATTTTTAGAATACGTCGAGATCATCCAGCGATTAAACTTAGAGGTCGCTGGCGATTTTGTCGTGATGGCCGCCACATTGATGCGTATCAAATCGCGCATGTTATTGCCCTCTGATCCAGAAGCCGAGGAGGAAGAAGGAGATCCTCGCGAAGAATTGGTGCGCCGCTTGTTGGAATATCAGCAGTTTAGAGAAGTAGCCGGGTGGATGGACGATCAGCAAACGGAATACCGCGATGTTTTTTATCGGGGTGCTTCGATGGATCTGGAAGATATTCGGAAGCAACATGCGGCCGAAGCCGGAGAATTTCGTCCCGTGAGCTTGTTCGAATTGCTCCGCGCCTTTAAGCAAGCGATGGATGCGGCGCCAAAAGTCGATTTTCACGAGGTGACACGGGTCGATGTGACCACAGAGGAGCGCGTCGAATACGTGCTCGATGTACTCGAGCGACGTCATCAGGTTCCATTTGGCGACCTGATTGCCAGTGCATATCGAATTGTTGTTGTTGTGACATTTATCGCGTTGCTGGATTTGATGAAAGAGGGAAAAGTCCGCGTTCAACAGGCTGATATTGATGGAGAACTCTGGGTTTATCGCCGCGATGCTTTAGACACGGCGTCTTTCGAGGAGGGCATAAACGATGTCTGAGAGAGATGACGCACGCGTCGCCGATCTGGCTACCGATGAAGATGCTCGCAACAAAGGCGTGGTTGAAGCGTTGTTAATTGCAGCCGATGATCCTCTGGGAGCATCGCGTCTGTCATCGGTTTTGGGACAGCATACTGGCGCAAAAGAAATTCGCGCTTATGTCAATGATCTCAATGAAGAATACGCACAGACGGGGCGCAGTTTCAGGGTTGTCGAAGTCGCGGGGGGCTTTCAGTTGGCTGTACACAGCGAATTTGCGCCATGGATTCGGCAACTGATGCGCGAGAAAGTCGCGCCCCGGCTTTCTCAAGCTTCCCTGGAAACGCTCGCTATTCTGGCTTTTAAGCAGCCGGTTACCAAAGCCGAAGTCGAGCATATCCGCGGTGTGTCTGTCGATGGCGTTTTGCGGCAATTGATGGAAAAGGGCCTGATCCGCATTTCCGGGCGGTCAGATGCGCCCGGGCGGCCCTTGTTATACGGGACGACACGCGATTTTTTGAAGCATTTTGGCCTCAAGACCCTGTCTGATCTGCCCAGGATTCGCGAGTTGGAGGAATTGCTCCGAGAAGAAGAGCAACGGGTGGCCGAAGGCAAAGACAGCCCGTTATCGGGCGTGATCAATACCGATGGGGAAAGCGAACAGGATACCCATGACAGAGCGCCTGAATCGGTTTCTAGCCCGCGCGGGGGTGGCTTCGCGGCGGGCGAGCGATCGGTTGATCCAAGCGGGCAGCGTTAAAATAAACGGCGCTGTTGTGACACATCCGGGCACGCGGTTAAACCCGCATAGCGATCGCGTATGTGTCAATGGGCGGGCGATCCAATCGGTTGATCGACAAACTTATATTTTATTGCACAAACCCCCGGGATATCTGGTATCGGCGCGCGATCCGCATCATGCCCAAACAATTTACAAATTGTTGCGCGGCATTGATGATCGGGTTTTTCCCGTCGGACGGCTCGATCTGGATACGCGAGGGGTTTTGTTGTTAATGAATGACGGCGATCTGGCATTTCGATTGACTCATCCGCGATATGGCGTAAAAAAAGTTTATCGCGCATGGGTGCACGGGCATCCCGGCGAGGCGGTATTGACAGCATTGAGAGAGGGAATAAAGCTCAATGATGGGATTTCGGCTCCCGCACATATTCGCGTGATGCGCGCAAAAGGTGGGGATACAGAATTAGAATTGGTGCTTCAAGAGGGACGGAAAAGACAGGTGAAGCGGATGTGCGAGGCAGCAGGACATCGGGTGCAATCTTTGACACGCACGCATTTTGCCAGTCTCACAACGCGACACCTCGAGCCAGGCCAATGGCGGCATCTGACACAAGCAGAAGTAAAGAGGCTTCGGGAAATGGTCGGGCTGAACCATGAACAATGAGTAATGTATGCGCGAAAATGGCATTGTTATTGCGATTGATGGCCCGGCAGGTGCCGGCAAGAGTACAACTGCACGGCTTGTAGCAGATCAAATGGGGTACCTGTATCTGGATACCGGGGCCATGTATCGCGCCGTGGGACTGGCGGCTCTGCAACAGGGTGTCGATCCCGATGATGCCGATAGCGTAACCGCATTGTGTAGCGCGCTCGATATCGCATTTGAAACGCGAGATGGGAAGTTGCAAACCCTGCTTAATGGCGAAAATATATCCGATGCAATTCGCTCATCTGAAATTTCGCAGGCTGCGTCTCGCGTAGCTGTCCATCCAGGGGTGCGCGATGTGCTCGTTGCATTACAGCAGACCATGGGACGAGATGGGGGTATTGTTTTAGAAGGTCGAGATACTGGTACTGCTATTTTTCCAGATGCGGAATTGAAAATTTTTCTCGTTGCCGATCCCGCCGAACGCGCACGGCGACGACTCAGAGACTTAAAAAAAAGGGGTGAATCTGCTGTGTTTAAGTCGCTGTTGGACGAAATTCGCATTCGGGATATCCGCGACCGACAAACGCAGTTGCAACGCGGCGCGTGGCCTGCGCCTGATGCCGTGTGCATAGATACCACAGAATTGTCAATCGCAGAACAAGTGGATCGGATTGTTGCACTTGCCCACCAGCACAATAGGGCGTGAATGATAAGTGGATGATATCGATGACTTTTTATCGCTTTTGCTGGTGGCTGGCCTACGGGCTGGCCGTTATGCTCTTTCGGTTACGGGTCGAAGGGCGGCGTCACATACCCCGGTCGGGGGCATTAATTTTGGCTTCTAACCATTGTTCTTACGTCGATCCCGTTATTATTGGAGTTGCGACAGGACGCGAACTTTGGTATCTTGCTAAGGCTGAACTCTTTCCTATTCCGCTACTGGGAAAGCTGATTCACAGGTTGCACGCGATGCCCGTTGATAGAAGCCGTGGAGATCGCAGCGCATTTTTGGCCTGGACAAAAACTTTGCAGGGCGGTAATCCCGTACTCATTTTTCCGGAAGGCACGCGCAACAAGCGTCCCGGTTTTTTGCGCCCCCGATCAGGGGTTGGCATGCTGGTTTATCGCACTCAGGCACCTGTGATACCCGTATATATTTCGGGCACAGTCAATATCTGGAAAACAATGGTTGGGCTGGATCGGTTGCAGGTGCGGTTTGGCAAGCCTATTTTGGGTTGTCCAGAACAATTGCCCGATAGGCGTCGCGACGCCTACAATTTTGTCACTCGAGAAGTGATGCGTCATCTCGCTGTTCTGAAGCGGATGCGGCGGAAAGCTGGCACGGTCGCTCCCGCTTCCCACAATGGTTAACGATAAGGTGTCGGCACGTTTTGATCGACGTTATTCGTCGTTCTTTTTTTGTTGTTTTGCGCGATTTTTTAGCGCGAAAGGAAATTTCTCGTATGTCCGTTAATACCCTTAAACCTACTCCTGAAGAAGCTCTGGCTGCGCTGGATGAAAGCGAATATAGCGAGTCAGAATTTAATGAAATGATGGAACTCTACGAGGAGACGTTAGAGACCATTAAGCAGGGCGAGATTGTTGTGGGTACTGTGAGGTCTATCCACGACGGAATCGTGGTGGTAGATATCGGTTTCAAGTCTGAAGGCGCGATTCCCCTCTCAGAGTTTGGCGACCCGCCAGCTATAGAGGAAGGCGATGAAATTGAGGTTTTTTTAGAGAGCATTGAGGATCAAGAAGGCCAGGTGGTGCTGTCCAAGACCAAAGCTGACTTTATGCGGGTGTGGGATCGCATTAAGGATGCGTATGATAGCGATCAGATTGTTGAGGGTCGTTTGATGCGGCGAATCAAAGGTGGCATTGTGGTCGATCTTTTCGGCGTCGATGCTTTCTTGCCTGGCTCTCAAATTGATATCAAGCAGGTCAAAAATTTTGATCAATTTCTCGGCAATGTGTACCCGTTCCGGATTATAAAGCTCAACAAGAATCGGCGAAATATTGTCATTTCTCGTCGCGTCGTTCTCGAAGAAGAACGTTCCAGGCTGCGCAAACAGATTCTCGCCACATTGGAAGTGGGGCAATTGCGTCAGGGATCGGTCAAAAATATCACCGATTTTGGCGCGTTTATCGATCTGGGCGGCTTAGACGGGTTGTTGCATATTACGGATATCGCCTGGGGCAGGGTTGGACATCCATCAGAAGTCTTGTCCATTGGCGAAGAAGTAGAAGTTAAGGTGCTCAATTACGATGAGAAGCGCGAGCGCATTTCTCTGGGTATGAAGCAATTACAAGATCATCCCTGGAAAGATGTCGAGGAAAAATATCCGGTTGATAGCAAGGTGATAGGCAAGGTTGTCAGCATTACGGATTACGGAGCTTTTGTCGAGTTGGAACAGGGTGTCGAAGGGTTGGTACACATTTCTGAAATGTCGTGGACACAGCATATCCGTCATCCTTCCAAGCTGGTATCCATCAGCGATGAAGTTGAGGTTATGGTCCTGCGCGTTGACGAGGAAGGGCAAAAAATTTCGCTGGGTCTCAAGCAGGTGCAGCCCGATCCCTGGGAAGATCTCGACCAAAAATATCCCTCGGGTACACCTATTCGAGGGATTGTGCGCAATTTGACCAATTTTGGCGCTTTTGTCGAAATCGAAGAGGGTATCGACGGGCTGGTACATATTTCCGATATGTCCTGGACCAAGCGCATTCGCCATCCGAGCGAGGTGATCAAAAAAGGCCAGGAATTGGATGTTATTGTACTCAATATCGACAAAGAGCGCCGGCGCATCTCGCTGGGGCACAAACAGACCATTGAAAATCCCTGGGCTAAGCTGGCTGTTACCTATGCGGTGGGCAATGCTGTAGAGGGTAGTATTTCGCGCACTCTCGAACGCGGGGTGGTCGTTGACCTCGAAGGCCATGTCGAGGGTTTTGTTCCGGTTTCTCAACTGGGTATTGACGACCTTCAACGTCCCGATGAATATTTCGGGGAAGGCGATGAGATCCCGTTGAAAGTCGTGGAGTTTGACGAAGATCAAAAGAAAATTGTGTTGAGCGTGCGAGAGCGTTTGCGCGATGCCGATCAAGATGAAATCGACGCTTTTCTGGCGGCACATCCTCGACGCGAAGGCGCAGAAGATAGAGCAGCCGAAGAAGAAGTCGAGGTAGAAGCCGAGGCCGAAGCTGCGGTAGAGGTAGAAGCTGAAGCAGAGGTAGAGGCTGATGCAGAGGCCGAAGTAGAAGACGCAGTGGAAGCCGAAGCCGAAACAGAGGTAGAAGCAAAAGCAGAAGCTGAAGCTGAAGCTGAAGAGGAGGATGAATCACAGAGCAGCAAAGAGGAGTAAGATTGCTCAGATCTTTCTGGCGGTTGCAAAGCGTTGGGGCATATCGTCTCAACGCTTTGTTTTTTCAAGTGGCTGATTTTTATGCGAGATCAAAAGACGGTTGCGTTTTATACATTGGGTTGTAAGCTCAATACCTACGACACACAGTGGTATGCCGAGCAGTTTGTGGCGCAGGGTTATCGCGAGGTGCCGTTTGGCGAGTTGGCAGATGTTACTGTGGTCAATACCTGCACTGTGACCGGCCAGGGAGACGCGCAGTCGCGCAAGGCATTGCGCAGAGCAAATCGGATTTCGCCCGCAGGTACCGTGGTTGCGGTAGGGTGTTATGCACAAACAGATCCAGATACTCTATCTGCAATGCCCGAAGTCGATCTGGTGGTCGGAACAGCAGAGCGGACGCAACTTCTGGATCTGGTAAATAATACCTGTTCTTTAGGGCGCACATTCGTGACGCGCAGTCGCACGGCTGATTTCCAGGATATGGATATTTACAATTTTGGCGGGCGCGCTCGGGCTTTTGTCAAAATTCAGGAAGGGTGCAATGAATTTTGCTCATTTTGCATTATTCCGTTTGCGCGTGGGCGCAGTCGCAGTCGCGCGCTTGAGAGTACCGTATTGCAGGTCGAGAAATTAGTGGCGGCAGGTTATCGAGAGGTGGTGCTGACGGGTGTGCATATTGGCGATTACGGCGCGGATTTGGAAGCGAACGATTTGTTGCAGGTGCTGGAGGCTATTGAGGGGATCAACGGGTTGGAGCGCTTTCGCGTGAGTTCCATTGAAGCGACTTATGTGACCGATGCCATGATCGACTTTTTTGCGTCGAGCCAGAAATTTTGCAGGCATTTGCACGTTCCATTGCAGAGCGGTGACGATGGCGTGTTGAAGGCAATGCGTCGCCCCTATACACGGGAGGAGTATATCGCAATGATTGAAAAACTCGCGGATCGGATTCCCGATGTGGGCATTGGCGGCGATGTGATGGTGGGTTTTCCCGGTGAGTCGGATGAGGCATTTCAAAATACGCGCGATTTGATTGCCAATCATCCCATGACGTATTTGCACGTATTTCCGTATTCGCCACGCGGGAAAACGCCAGCAGCGCGCATGACAAATCAGGTTGATCCTCAGTTGAAAAAGCAACGGGGCGCAATACTTCGCGAATTGGGTCAGCAAAAGGTGGCGGCATTTCAAGCGCGGTTTATTGGGCGTACGTTGCCCGTGCTTTTTGAAAATCGCCGCAACGGGCAGCTATTACAGGGGTTGACCGATAATTATATCCGGGTGGTTGCGCCCGCTCCAGATGCCGCGTGCGAAGAGATTGTAGATGTGCGCTTGCAGCGGGTTGAAGACGATGTGGTCGTCGGAGTATTGGCGGGTTTCGAGGGGCATCACGCGCGGGAGTTATTACAGGTGCAAAGTGCATAAACAGCGAGATCAGGACAGAATAGGCCGATTCCGAAAGGAATTGGTCTTTTTTTTTTTGAAATTCTGAGTATATTCGATGAGAAAGAATGTTTGCATTTTTTACAGGCAATTATCGTGCTGTATTATAAAATAAAGGAGTGAGATTATGTCTTTTGACGCAGGTGCTTATGGCGATGTTTTTGCGGAATTGATTTCCGAAAAGCGATTGAATCCACTGGATGGCGGCGAAGAGAATACCGCGGCAAAAAGCGCGCTCGGCGCGCTAACTGTGCAGTCTGCATTTGCCGGCAAAACAGTGGTGGATGGAGATATGGCACAGGCTTGTATTTCCGGTATGTGGTTGTATCACAACTTTTTAGATGCATCTCACACCATCAGTCAGGGTATTTATACAGAGACTGGAAGTTATTGGCACGGTATCATGCACCGCCGCGAACCCGATTTTTCCAATTCAAAATACTGGTTTCGCAAAGTGGGCAACCACGCCATTTTTGACGATTTGTGCAAGGCCGCTGCTGGCATTGCGGGTGGCGTTTCCGGTGCGCCAGAGTTTTTGACGACGCAAGCACATTGGGATGCGTTTGCTTATGTTGATTTGTGTGCCGATGCGCTCGAAGGGCGTTCTGCATACGACGCGCTTTGCCGCGAGATTCAACTGTGTGAATGGGAGTTGTTATTTGATTATTCGTATCGAAAAGCGGTTGGAGAATGAGAAGTCTTTAGAGGATTTGGGATGGCGACACAATTGACACCGGCGATGGAACAGTACGCGCATTTTAAGGAACAACATCCAGATGCGATTTTGCTGTTTCGGATGGGTGATTTTTACGAGACATTTTACGATGACGCCGTTGTAGCATCTCAGCTTTTGGGGTTGACATTGACATCGCGCAACAATGGGCGAGCAGACCGCATTCCGCTGGCAGGTGTGCCGCATCACGCGCTGGATACCTATCTCGCAAGACTCATCAAAGCCGGAAAAAAGGTGGCAATTTGCGAGCAGATGGAGCCGCCGCAAAAGGGAAAGAAAGTGGTGCGCCGCGAGGTGGTGCAGGTCGTGTCGCCGGGAACGGTAATGTCCGATGACTTGCTCGATCAAAAGCGCAATAATTATCTCATAGGCATTTTTGTTTCCGGCGATCAATTGGGTCTGGCCACAGCGGATTTGTCAACGGGGATGTTCAGAGCATCGGAACGCGCGGCAGATGATTTGTGGGAGATATTGGAGCGCGTGGCTCCCGCAGAGGTGCTGGCGCCCGAGTCGTGGGTCAAAGACAATGAGGCCGAGTTTGAAGCGCGGATGCCGGGTGCATTGCTCACGCATATTGAAGATTGGCACTTTGGTCAGCATTATGCGTACGATGCACTGAAGGATCATTTTAAGGTGGCGTCTCTCAAGGGCTTTGGATGCGATGATCTCACCGTTGGGATATGCGCCGCGGGCGGGGTGCTGTGTTATTTGCGTGAAAATCAGAAGGGGGCTGTATCTCATATTACGCGATTGGCGCGCGAACACACCGAGTCGGTGATGGAACTGGATCTGGTGACACAGCGCAATCTGGAACTGGTTACAACCATTCAAGAGGGACGGCGCGAGGGTACGTTGTTTGGGGTTTTAGATCAGACGTGTACGCCGCAGGGCGCGCGAACACTGCGTACATGGCTATCACAGCCGCTTGTGGATGTTGGTCGCATTGATGCGCGCTTAGATGCAGTACAAGAATTTGTCGAATCTGCGGCGTGTCGGGACGAAGCGCGAGAGGCCCTGCGCCTTGTGGGAGACCTGGAGCGGTTGATGTCCCGAATTTGTTGCAATCGGGCCAATCCGCGTGAGCTTGTGGCTCTCCAGCGATCTTTGGAAGCGGTTGTTCCTCTGCGGGAAACCCTGCGTGAATTTCGCGCGGATTTGCTGGTGCGGGCGCGCGACCAGGGCATGCCGGACCTGACAGAGTTGATTGATTTGATCGCTCATACGCTTGAAGACGATCCTCCTGCCCAGATTAGCGATGGCGGATATATCAGAACGGGCTATCACAAGGAACTGGACGAGTTGCGGGAAATCGCATCGGGCGGGCGCGATTGGGTTGCCAACTTGCAGGCAGAGGAACGCGAAAAAACGGGTATTGCGTCGTTGAAGGTGGGATATAACAAGGCATTTGGATATTATATCGAGGTCACCAAGGCCAATCAGGATAAGGTGCCTGCGTATTTTGTGCGCAAGCAAACGCTGGTCAATGCCGAGCGGTATATCACGCCGGAGTTGAAGGATTGGGAGGCGAAGATTTTGGGCGCAGATGAGCGGGCGAAGGATCTCGAGCGCGATTTGTTTGCCGCGTTGCGAGAAAAGGTAGCCGGTTGGGTGGAGCCCGTGCAGCGCACGGCGCTATCCGTGGCCACCGTAGATGTGTTGAGCACGCTGGCCGAGGTGGCGTTCTCCAATGATTATGTGCGTCCCCAGGTGGATAATAGCGTGCGTATTGATGTGAAGGATGGGCGACATCCCGCGGTTGAGCAGTTGCTTCCGGGCGGGCAGTTTGTGCCCAATGATCTGACGATTGACGGGGAGACCGATCAAGTTTTGCTGATTACTGGCCCAAATATGTCGGGGAAATCGACGATTTTGCGCCAGACCGGGTTGATTGCACTTTTGGCGCAGGTCGGCAGTTTTGTGCCAGCGCACGAAGCGCGTATTGGGGTGGTGGATCGCATTTTTACACGGGTGGGTGCATCCGATAATCTGGCTCGGGGCGAGAGTACGTTTTTGGTGGAGATGAATGAGGCGGCGAATATTTTGAACAATGCGACGCCGAAGAGTCTGGTGCTTTTGGATGAGATCGGACGCGGTACGAGTACGTTTGATGGGTTGAGCATTGCCTGGGCTATGACGGAGTATTTGCACAATGCCGAACAGATTCAGCCGCGGACGTTGTTTGCGACGCATTATCACGAGTTGACAGAGTTGGAAGATTTGCTGCCCCGGGTGGTGAATTACAGCGTTGCCGTGCGCGAGGCGGGCGATACCATCGCGTTTTTACACAAGTTGGTGCCGGGCGGGTGCGACCATAGCTACGGCATTGAGGTGGCGCGTCTGGCCGGGATGCCAGCAGAGATGATTGCGCGGGCAAAGGAGATTTTGAACCGATTGGAGCAAAACGATTTGTCGGTGGGACCAAAGCCCCAACCCGATCGCGTGAAGGAGAATGGGCAGATGCCGCTGTTTGCGCCGGTAGCAGAAGTGAAGGTTGAGCGGGAAGATCATCCGATGTTGTCTGAGTTGCGCGATTTAGACATCGCCCGTCTCACGCCGGTTGAGGCGCTGGTGAAATTGGATGCGTGGAAGCGTGCGTTGGAAGGATGATTTGGAGAGAGATGATATGGCGATATCTTGTATGCCGGTGCGCTGGCGTCCTGAATAGATGAGAGAAAGCCCGTCGATCGGTAATGATCAACGGGCTTTTGTATTGTTTGAAAATACCTGACTCTTAACCCGGTTGGGTTTCACCCTCCGCCATTATCGGTTTGTAATCTTCATGCAAGAGCTGTCTCGAATGCTATCAGATTGCGGGTCTCGCGGCTGAACTCTACCCCGATCAGATGAATCGGCTGATCCAGGTCGCGGTATTTGTCCGCATATCCCTTTGCCTGCAATTGCGCCATTGCAGACCCTTCCGGTGCCAATTCCACCACTTTGAACTCGAACAGATACACAGTGTCGTTGAAACGAACCGCCATGTCCAGACGCCCATCGCTGCCACTGTCTTCCACAACGATGTCGAATCCCACCGATGCGAAGTAGGAGTAGAACACGCTGGCGTAGTAGCCTTCGTAGTTCGCTATTTCATTATTTGTGTGCCACTGATAGGGGATGCTGGCAAAGAACGCCTTGAACAGGTTTTCCAGGCCAGCGAAGTCATTGACCAGCAACAGGTCATACAGACGGGCGCGATGCTCTGTGCGCTGTGAAGGATTGCCAGTCAGGTGATTTAGCAGGCTCCTGTTCAAGCTCTGACGCACTTCCCGATTCGGATAGGATAGCCGATAATACATCTCTCCACCGCGCGGTTCGGTTTGGATAATCGTGAGATAGCCGGTCTGGAATAGCAGGGCTTCGGTGGCGATATGGTCAACATCAAAAGCCGACAGCAAATCATCACTGCCCAGCATGTTGTCCAGAGCCAGCGCACCGACCCCGCGCGATAGTAGCGTCTCGATCAAAAATGTAGGCGTGCCGGTCTCGAACCAGTAGGCTTCGAAGCTCTGCCTTCTGAACAGCAAGAGGATGTCGAAGGGGTTATAGACCTTCTCCTGTCCCCGCCAACTATAGCCATTGTACCAGTCGCGGATCTCATCCCGATCCAGACCCGGCAGTTCTGGCGCGAATACGGTATCGAGGTCCTCCTCGGTGTAGCCGCAGATGGCGGAATATTGTGGATCAATGGTGATGTCTGTAAGATTGTTGAGGCCAGAGAACAGGCTGACTTTGGAGAATTTGCTGACGCCCGTGAGGAATGTGAATTTGATATGGGCATCACTGGACTTGATCGTTGAATACAGACCACGCAGAAAATCGCGGTTGGCGCGTGCGACCTCTGGTACCTCAAGAGCGTCCAGAATCGGCTTGTCGTATTCATCAACAAGCACGACAACACGCTGTCCAGCACAATCGTGCAATGCCTCAATCAGTGAGGCAAAACGACCCGGTGCTGTCACGGCCTCTGCAACCACTCCAGAGCGGTTTTCAATGGCGGTCAGTTGCTCCATCACATTTGCCTGCAAGTAGTCAGGCTCTTTGAAATTGCCGCTGCCAAAATCGAGTCGCAGAACGGGATGGCGAACAGACCAGTCCCAGTGGTCGTGGATGTGAAGTCCCTCAAACAGCGGTTCATTGCCCTCGAACAGTTCCTTCAGTGTGTCCAGAAACAGGCTTTTGCCAAAGCGACGTGGACGCGATAAAAAGTAGTGTGTGCCCTCGTCTATCAGTCGTCGCATGTGGGCCGTTTTATCGACATAGTAGTAGTTTTCCTCCCGAATTTTGCGGAAGGTCTGAATGCCGATAGGCAACTTGCGTCTATCTGATATGCCCATCTCTCATCTCCAGATTGTGATGTCAGTACGGTCGCCCTGCTCGAT
>JAPOXY010000263.1 GCA_026706845.1 Gemmatimonadota bacterium | reverse complement strand
TC
The DNA here is from genome assembly GCA_026706845.1 of Gemmatimonadota bacterium. Taxonomy (NCBI): domain Bacteria; kingdom Pseudomonadati; phylum Gemmatimonadota; species Gemmatimonadota bacterium. Next base: position 6,595 of record JAPOXY010000263.1, on the reverse strand, counting down.
GAATAAACGCCGATAGAGTGGCAGGTCGTGGGGGGTGGAGATGATCAATATATCCCGGATGCCCGCCAGCATGAGGACGGAGAGGGGATAGTAGATCATGGGTTTGTCGTAAACGGGCTGGAGTTGTTTGCTGACCACGCGCGTGATGGGATAGAGGCGGGTGCCAGCCCCTCCTGCGAGTAAGATGCCTTTCATATAGTATCTCCCGAGGTTTAGGCGTTAAATATGGATAATGGTAGGGGATATTGTCAAGGAGTAGAACACATGAGTTGGTTTTTGGTTCGGGTTTTGAAAATTGCAAGGAGGTGATTATGAGCGATAAAGGGTATGCGAATCCCGAGTTGTTGATTTCGCCGCGGGATTTGTATGAGAGGGCTGCCGATGTCTGCATTGTGGACACGCGGCCGACGCATGCATATCACGCCGGGCATATTCCGGGTGCGCTTCATCTGGATCTTTATTCAATCAGTTTGAACGATACCCGCGAACAGGCTTTTGATGCGTTTATGTGGATGCTCGGTTATTTGTTCAGTAACCGGGGTATTGGTACGGATAAGACGGTGGTCTGGTACGAGGATGATTCCGGGGTGCGCGCGTCGCGCGGTTTTTGGATTTGTGAATATCTGGGCCATCCCGATGTGCGCGTGCTGGATGGGGGATGCAATGCCTGGACGGCTATGGGTTATGAATTGGTGACGGATTGCGAGGAGGCAGAGCCTGCGGAGTTTATCATATCTGCGGTGCCGGGGCGCCACATGGGAGCCGATGTTTTAAATGGTCTTTTGGGGCGCGAGGATGTTGTGCCTCTGGATACGCGCGGTGACGATGAGTATTTCGGGCGCAATGTGCGGGCTGCGCGAGGGTGGCTATTCCAGGGGCTGTGCATGTTGAGTATGTGAATAATCTGGATGAGACGGGGGCGTTTAAGCCGGCGGATGAATTGCGGGCGATGTACGAGGCTGTGGGTATTTCGCACGATAAGGAAATTGTGCCTTACTGACAGGGCGGGTACCGCTCTTCCCAAACGTACCTGGCATTGCGGTTGCTGGGTTATGAAAAGGTCCGAAATTATATCGGGTCGTGGAAAGAGTGGGGTGACCGGCTGGATTTGCCGGTTGAGATGCCTGAAGAGAAGGAATAGGTTCTTTTGAGTTAGGAGATTATATCTTGGATTATAATAATCGTCCCAATGTTCTGATTTTGATGAGCGATCAACACCGCGCGGATTGGATGACGTGTGCCGGGAATAATACGGTGCCTACGCCGATGATAGATCGCGTGGCTGCGCGTGGGGTGCGGTTTGAGAATGCCTATTGTCCCTATCCGGTGTGTACGGCTTCGCGTATGTCGTTGTTGACGGGTTTGTACGCTCATAATACGGGGGCTATTAACAATAGCGATCGGTTGGATTGGCGCTATCGCACGGTGGCACACCATTTTGCGGATCACGGATATTTGACGAGTTTGATCGGCAAGATGCATTTTAACGATGCACATAATCACGGTTTTGCGTCGTATTTGTCGATTAACGATTGGTTGATGTATTTGGGTCCGAAGGTGGGGCATTATGCGAATGAGATTGCCAATCACGCGATAGGTGAGGGGTTTTTCCATTCGGTTTTTGATACGGGTAGTGGGTTTCCCGATGTGTCGGTGCTGTGGGATGGCGCAAGTCCATGGGCGGGCAATGTGGCGCGGTGGGATTTTTCGAGTACGGCTTCGCCGCTCGATGCCGAGGATCATCTGGATATGTTTGTGGCGCGCGAGTCTGTGAAGTTTATGCGCGAGTATCGCGATCAGCCGTTTTTTCTGGTGGCGAGTTTTATGAAGCCCCATCCGCCTTTTTATCCGCCTCGCGAATGGGCAGAGCAGTTTTCGCCGGAATCGGTAGATTTGGTGGAGGTGGGGGATAGTTCGCAATATCCGAGGCATATACAACAGCGTATTGATAGGACGCAGGGTATGGGTGAGAAGCGGCTTAGGGCGCATAAGGCGGGGTATATGGGCAATCTATCTTTTGTCGATTATTGCATCGGGCGCGTGCTGGATGGGCTGGAGGAGTTGGGGCTGGTGGAAGATACAATTGTGGTCTATACTTCAGATCACGGTGAGATGGGCGGTGAACACGGGTTGTATCAGAAGTTTTGTATGTTTGAACCTGCGGTGAAGGTGCCTTTGATTGTGAGTTGTCCTTCTCGTTTTCCAGAGGATCGGGTGGCTTCTGCGTTGACCGAATATTTTGGGCTGTATCCCACGCTTTCAGAGTTGTGTGGGTTGGCGGCACCCGATCGGACGACGCTGGTGGATTTTGAAGGGGCTTGCGAGACAATGGATGCGGAGAGTTTTGCCAGTGTTGTGCGCGATCCCAATACCCAGGGTCCCGATGCCGCGTTTTCCGAGCATGGGTTGCGTTCTCATATGCCCCAATATATGGTGCGGGGCGAACGGTTTAAGTACGTTTATAATGATGGGGGTTCGCGGCATGAATTATACGATTTGGAAAATGATCCGGGCGAGTGTATCAATTTGATCGATAATCGAGATTTTGTAGCTGTTCGCGCAGATTTACAGGGGCGGTTGTTCGCGTGGTACGATCCAGATTCCAACCCTTATTGTGAACGGTGAGGTTGAGGTATTGGAGGGAATATGGCAGACCGAAAAACTATTTTGATGCAGGCGATGCGAGGTGAGATAACTGCTGATGAGGGAGCCGACCAATTGGGTATTTCGCGGGGAGCGTTTCGGGATTTTCAACGGCGGTTTTTACGCCAGAAATTGCCCAGGACGGAGGAGAGGGTAAAAGCACCAGTGGATCAGCAGGTGACGGTGTTGCGCGATCGGTGGGGTGTGGCGCATATCGAGGCGGCTTCAATGGCGGATTGTTTTACTGCGCTGGGATATGCTATGGCGCAGGATCGGCTGTGGCAGATGGATTATATGCGGCGGTTGGCACACGGGCAATTGTCGGAGATTTTGGGGGCGGATTATCTGACGGAGGATCGCCTGCATCGAACGATTGGTTTGACGCGCGCAGCACAGGGGGCAGCTTCGGCGATGTCGGGTGAGGTGAAGATGGTGTTGCAGTCGCTGGGCGGCGGTATCAATGCGTGGATGGAAGCGATGGGTGATCGGCGTTGTGTTGAGTTCGATTTGCTGGATTACGATCCCGCGCCGTGGACGGTGGTGGATTCGATTGCGATATGGAAATGGCGGTGGTGGATGCTGACGGGGCGGCTGAGTGCGGTTGCGGTGAATGAGGCGGCAAAACGCTATTTGCCTCCCGATTTGTTCGATTTGTTTTTGACTACAGAGGCTTCAGAAGAGACCATTGTTCCGTCTGATGAACCGGCTGGTGTGGGGGGATACGATACGGGGATTGGCAGCAATAACTGGGTGATTGGGGGCGAGCGGACGGCGAATGGCAAACCCGTGCTGGCAACGGATCCGCACAATGATGTGAGCATGTGCCGGCAGTGGTACCAGGCGCAGGTGCGCGCGCCGGGTATGGATGCTGTGGGCGCGTTTTTTTTGGGGACGCCGGGTATTTATCTGGGGCATACGCGCGATACGGCGTGGGGCGTGACCAATCACGCGGCTTCGGTGCGCGATTTATACGTTGAAGAGGTGTCAGAGGAGGATGAGAATTTGTACCGGGATGGCGATGCGTGGCGTCCGTTTGAGGTGGAGGAACAGGCGATTCCCGTGCGCGATGCCGCAGCGGATGTGCTGGTAATTCACCGGTCCCGTCGCGGTCCGGTTGTCAATGAGTTTGTGCCTGCGATAGACGAGGGAGAGCAACCCGTGCTGTCTATGCGCTGGATAGGATCTGAAGCGACAACGGGGTTTGAGGCGATGCTGGGGCTGATGCGGTCGAAAAATGTCGCGCAAGTTCTGGATGCGCTCGCCCAATGGCCGATGCCTATTTTGAATTTTGTGTTTGCCGATTCCAATGGGAGGCTTGGATATCACGTGGTGGGGCATGTGCCAACGCGCAGGGCGGGAGATTTTGGGTTCCGTGATCCGGATTGCGAATGGGGCGCGCCGCACGCATTTGACGAGTTGCCGCATCTGGTGGATCCCGAGCGGAATTGGGTGGCGACGGCAAATAATCCACCGTGGGGTGGTCGAGGTCCTTATCTGTCGCTGGGGGCGTGGTCAGATGGGTATCGGTTTCGGCGGATTGTGGCGCGTATTGAGGAATTGGAGACGCATACGCAGGAGAGTACGGGTGCTATTCATGCCGATGTTGTTCACGGGCGGGGGGAAGATCTGGCGCCGATTGTTGCAGAGATTGCGCTGAGAGCGGGAACTAAACGCTTGCGCGATCTGGGTGAGTTATTGCACGGCTGGGATGGCGCGTATTCGGTGGATTCGGTCGCGGCTACGGTGTTTACGACTTTTTGGGAGCACTGGGTGCGGCGGGTGGTGCGGGTTCGGTTTCCCAATCATGTGGTTCAACTGGTGGTGGGGCGAGGTGGCAGTGTGGCGCGGCAGGTGTTGACGGGGCAGGCGTTGGATTGGACGCCGGATGGTTGGGATCTGGATCGGGAGGTGCATGCGGCATTGGGCGATGCGCTGGATTGGTTGCGCCGCCGCGTGGGTCCGCGCAAATTGCAGTGGCGATGGGGCAGGTTGCACACTGTGACTTTTCGGCATCCACTGAGTGATGGCGGGGCGTTGTCAAAGATGTTCGATGTGGGGCCTTTTGAGTCGTCGGGGAGTACGGGTACTGTGCGCGCGACGGGGTATAATTTTGGCAAGCTGTTTGAGGTTGGTTCGCTTTCTACCTATCGGATGGTGGTGGACCTGGACAATCCGGCGCAGAGTATGGCGACGGCGGCAGGTGGACAGTCCGGGCATCCGATCAGTCCAAATTATCGGATGCAGTCCGAGTTGTGGGCCGCCGATGAATACCATCCCCTGCTGATGGATTGGGAAGATATAGTGGGGAATTTACAGAGCAGGTTGGAACTGAATCCGTAGTCTGGCACGGTTTTTGCATAATTTGGGCAATAGTGCCAGATTTTGGTCATTTTTTGGTCATTTTTTTCAATAGCAGGACAATTTTTTCACTTTCACACTGTGGAGGAGTTTAGAAATATGAAATTGACGCTTTCAATTCCGCGTTCTCGTCCGGCACATCTGGCGAGTTTTTCCGCTCCAGAGGGATGTGAGGCTCCGTTGTTGCAACTGAAGGGTAGAGGTGAGGTACTGATTGCCGAGCGCGATCCGTCTGCGCCTGTGTATCACGTCAATCTGCCCGCGCTGGCCGGGGGTGAGGAAGCGAGTTTTGAGGTGTTGGCATTGGATAGTGCAGATGCGGCTGCGGGGATTTCGTCGCGCGATGCCGATGGGAAACTCAGTGTTTCTCTGTCGGGTTCGCCATTTATGACGTTTCACCATACGACGGATTATCCCAAGCCGGTTATCAATCCGATTTTGACGCCGAATGGGACCAATATGTTGCGCGAGCCGATGGCGGCATGGGGGGAGGGGGAACACCCCTGGCAGCGGGGTTTGACCTTGATGCAGGGAGCTATAAATGGGGTGGATTGCTGGAACGAGCGGCCCAACCAACCGGGATATGGGCGCACGGCGCAGGATGATATTTCTATTTCGCACAATCCATTGTCTCTTGTGATCGCTTCGGAAAATACGTGGTATGAGGGCGACCGCGCGTTGATGAGTGATAGTCGTTCGTATCGGTTGTACGATTCGGGACGAGATGCCGCGGTTCTGGATGTTGCGCTTACTCTTAAGGCTTCGCACGGTGCGGTAACGATTGGAGATACGAAGGAGGGTGGATTTTTGTGTATTCGCGTGAATCCGTCGATGAATGCCAATGCCGATGGGCAGATGCGCAATGCCTATGGCGCAACGGATGAGACGGGGTGCTGGTCGCTGCCTTCACACTGGATGGATTACTGCGGTCCTGTGGGCGATGAGGTGGCGGGGTTTGCCATTTTTGATCATCCGCAGAATTTCCGATATCCAACCACATGGCATGTGCGCGGTTATGGGTTGTTTGCGCCCAATTGCTGGATGTTCAAGCCCGATCACCATTTGCCCGAGGGCGCGTCTATGACGTTTCGCTGGCGCGTGATTGTGCATACGGGGGATACGGCGCAGGCCGATATTGCAAATCGCTTTTTGGATTATGTGGATGGCCCGCGTGTGGCGTGGGAATAGAAAGTTTTTCAGAATTTTTAAAGTCTCGAGTTATTTCGAGGCTTTTCTTTTTTGGAGGAAGTTTGCGATTTTGTCGCGTATTTCGTCGCGCACTTTGCGGAATACGCGCATTCGCTCTTCTTCTGTTCCCCGGGCATCGGCGGGGTCTTCAAAGGGCCAGTGTCGCGTGTTTTTGGTGCCCGGGAAGATGGGACAATTTTCTTGGGCGTTGTCGCAAACGGTGATGACGAGGTCAAAGTCTCGATTGAGATATTGTTCGATGCTGTCGGATGTGTGGTGGGATATGTCGATGCCGATTTCACGCATGGCGCAAATGGCCAGTGGGTTGACTGTTGTAGGGCTAACGCCTGCGCTATAGGCGTCGTAGGTGCCATTGCTCAGATGGCTAAATAGTCCTTGCGCCATT
>JAPOXY010000262.1 GCA_026706845.1 Gemmatimonadota bacterium | reverse complement strand
GTTCTTCTTCTTCTGCCAATTTGATCATTTCTGCGGAAAGATCAACACCTGTGACTTCTGCCGCTCCGGCTTGCACAATCTTGCGCGTATAAAATCCCTCACCGCACGCCAGATCTAAAATCGTTGCTCCTCGAATATCTCCCAATATCTCTAAAAAAGTATATTCTTCAATATATTTTCGGAATGAGAGTTGCTTGGAATCCCTATAGGCTTCCGCAATTCCATCATACTCCTGGTTCATGCCCCCGATTCCTCCGATAAATTCCGCAACTCATCCAGGCGGACAATAATATGCTCATTGTCAGGCTCGCGGGCAATCACCTGTTCCAAAACCGCGATGGCCTCCCGAATAAGGCCTTGACTCGCGTACAGCTCAGCCAGCGTTTTCGTTGCAATAACAGGGGCCTCTCCCCCGGATTTTGGCTCGCGTTTAAGCGATGTAACCAGCGTATCTAAATCATCCTCGACTTCTTCCTCTAAGAGAGCCGGATCAAATACCTCGCTCTCAGATACGACTTCAGAACCATCGGGCTCAGGACCGTTGTCTTGCTCCTCTTCAACCTCCCCGCCCTTGAGTTTGCGAATCTGATCTATAAGTTCGGGACAAAATGGATCGCGTGCACGAGCCTGTTCAAAATATTTGAGCGCGAGGTCGTCGCGGTCCAATTGCAAAGCGATTTTGCCCATATACCAATGTGCGGCAAGATGACCAGCATCTAATTGCAATACTTTTTGAAACACCAGACGCGCTTCGTCATAATGCCCGGCCGCATGATAGCACTTGCCCATCACCACCTGACCCGCCGTATATGACGGGCGATAGCGCAATCCGCGGTGACACACCTCAATTGCGCGTGCGACCTCTCCACGCTGCAACAACCCATCTGCCAGACGTGCAAATAAAATGGATGTTGGATTTTGATCACAGATTTTTTGAAGTTTTTTTATTTCCAACATAGAAGTAAATTGCCCCTGAAAAAGATCGGGCATAATAGAAAAAAGGGCCGAAATTGTCAACGACAAATAGAGATTAAACCGGATCTTACCTCATTTCTATCGCGCCGTCTTCTCGCACAATTATACAAGAATAGATTAACACGCAACAAAATCGTTCTCAAATGTAAAAAATTTGACCAAAAAATCCAATGCAAAATCAGCCAATAATTTCGACGGTTCCCGATGTGATTTACCTTGTCTCATAAGCGTGAAATGGATATATTTCCAATTCGTTGCGCAAGTATTCATAACATTGATGTTTAACAATCTGTTACGCTTATAAGGAGCGTCTTAATGAAACTGTTAGACCTATTTGTTTCATTCACCAAAGTCGGCATCTTTGCTTATGGCGGCGGCCCTTCGATGATCCCGCTCATTCAAGAAGAAGTCGTCGATCGCAATGAGTGGATGACCATAGAAGAATTTACAGACGCCCTTGCGATGGGCTATGCACTTCCCGGTCCCATCGCCACCAAAATGGCTGCGTACATAGGATACCAGGTCGCCGACATACCCGGCCTTTTGGTCGCGCTCTTCGGCACGGTATTCCCCTCATTGCTCATGATGATGGTCCTCGGTCTGTTTTTCATGAACTACAAGGATACGCCGCTCGTACAGGCCATGCTCAAAGCCGTGCGCCCGGCAGTAGTCGGGCTTTTAATCGTCGTGGTTTGGGAAATGTGTCCCAAATCCGTTACCTCCTGGCACACTGCCCTGATTGCGGTCGCTGCATTTGTAGCCATCAATTTTCTCAACCTGCATCCCGCTCTGGCCATTGTTGCAACCGCAGCTCTCGGCCTGGCATTTTATCGATAACCCAGAAAGTATAGACACTCAGGACATACTATGTACACCTTTTATGCCCAAAAGGCACTCTTCGGCACCGGCTTGTCAACTGCTGAAATGCACGCTGTTCTTCAAACGCCCAACCGCGATATTCTACCGCTTTTACACGCAGCATACCAGGTGCGCCATCATTATTTTGGGCGCAAAGTACACATCCACGTGCTGATGAATGCCAAAAGTGGCTTGTGTCCCGAAGATTGTGCCTATTGCTCGCAATCGGCGGTCTCAAACGCACCGATTGATAAATATCCCCTGCGACCAGCTCGCGAAATGATAGATGCAGCCCGCAAAGCCAGAGAAAACGGTGCGTATCGATACTGCATTGTCACGAGCGGACGCGCACCCACCGACAATGAAGTTGATGCCATCACAGATGTCGTGCGCCAGATCAAACGGGAAATAGATATCGACATCTGTTGTTGTTTGGGCTTGCTAACTGGCGAAAAAGCACAGCGCTTAAAAAACGCTGGCGTCGATCGCGTAAACCACAACCTCAACACCAGCAAAGCGCACACGCCGCATATTGTATCTACACATACCTACGAAGACCGCCTGAAAACTCTGCACAACATCCAAAAAGCGGGCCTGGACACGTGCAGCGGCGGCATTATCGGCATGGGAGAAACCCACGATGATATAATTGACCTGGCCGTGTCTTTGCGCGACCTTGACATCAACTCTATTCCCGTCAATTTCTTGCATCCCATCGCGGGCACGCCCCTGTCAAATCAAAATTCTTTGACCCCACAAGATTGTCTGCGCGCATTGTGTCTGTTCCGATTTGTCACCCCCTCACCGGAAATTCGCGTGGCGGGTGGTCGGGAAAAAAATC
>JAPOXY010000261.1:7623-24027 GCA_026706845.1 Gemmatimonadota bacterium | reverse complement strand
AAAGTGCGCGGCAGTTTTAGCACGGGCTTTAGAGCACCCACGCCGGGGCAGCAAAATGCCTTTAATGTCACGACAGAGTTTGGCGAAGATGACGACGGCAATTTTATCCTGGTCAATAGAGGCACGATTCCCTCTATCCATCCCGCAGCCGCACTCGTAGGTGGCGAAGGGCTTAAGCCAGAAAAGTCCGTCAATATCTCGGCTGGCTTTATTTTCACGAAGCACGTTTATCCCGTCGATACCAATATCGCTCCGCTCAATGTAACGATAGACTATTTCAATATTTTAGTGAAAGATCGCATGACGACCTCCAGCGACAAGGCACTTACGTCTCAGCAAATTGACCAACTGGAGGCTACGGGCATCAATGCGAGAAATCTCCAGGAATTTGCGTTCTTTACCAACGACTTTGAAACGAAAACCCAGGGGATTGACTTTGTTCTCACGGCGCCAGTGTGGTGTTATGGCGAACTGAGTGTCGCGTATAACTACACCAATACAGAAGTGACCAAATACGACTCTAACCTTCTCGACAAACAACGCATCACCCTGTTGGAAAAGGGCCTTCCCAGACACCGCGGAAACTTGACCCTGTCAAAACCCATAACGCCTTATTGGAGTGCATTGGGGCGCGTCAATTATTACGGTTCCTGGGATGAATGGAGCGTGGGGCATCAAGTCTTTGGAGACGCATTTTTGATCGACCTCGAGTCCAGCCTCTCAATTGGCAATGGAATGACAATAACCGCTGGCATTCAAAATATTCTCAATATCGAGCCTGATAATATCGAAGAAGGCGTCAACCCTGGCCCCATAGTTGGCAGACCATTCGGCGAGTACAGCCCTTATGGCTTTGGCGGCACATTCCTGTACGCAAAAGCCAGTTACAATTTTAGCTATTAAGCATTGTAAGCCGTTACAGAAAAGCCGAGTTTTTTAAAAAACTCGGCTTCTTTTTTTAAAACAAAGAACTTTGAAGATCGGCAGTCTGCCTTTCGCGACAGAGTTGGGCGATCTGAGCACCTATAATAAAAATAATCGCAGAGAAGTATATCCACAAGGCCACGACCACCAGCAGAACATAAGCCCCGTACAGATACGATATAGATGCAAAGTGACTCAGGTAATAGCCAAATATCCATTCGATGAGTTTCCACAGCAGAGCAGCCCAAAAAGCACCTGTAGCCAGCATCTTTATCTGGATCTTTTGGTATGGAAGCAGCCAGTATAACCCCAGAAAGACGGCAAAAATCAGGGTGAGGGAGATAAGACCGTAGAAGTAGGTGATATATGTGTGCAGCAGAGAGGGGGCAGTGTCGATGACGGTAGATAGGATAGGCAACGCGAGGACTAATAGAAGAAAAATATATAATATCAGAAGTACCATAGTGAGGTCCTTCAATTTGCCCACTGCTATTGGCAAAACCCTGTACAAAAATTTTATCCAGCGTCCTGGGGTATCCATATTTTTTACCTGCCCTACTGCGACAGGCTCCGTCTCACCCCCTTTTTCTCCAAAGCTGTGATCGATCTTGAAGACCGCATTGAGCAGGGTTCTCATGCTGCTGAACAGACTACTGGCACTCACGATTAAAATTAACAGACCCGAAGCTCCATAAGCCTTTTTGAAGGTCAGGACGCCCGAGACGCGCACGGATAAAACCTCCTTCAGATATTCGGCCTCTTCTGGATATGGGATGAGCACATCCACCGTTTGATTGACCAGGTGAGCTATCGCCCTCACGTCCAGAATGGCCTCAAGTGCGAAGAAGATCAGAAAGACCAGAGGCACAAGGCACAAAAGAGTAGCAAAAGCTAGTCCCCCACAGAGCAAAAAGAGATTGTTATCGCTCATCCTGACAAATAGACCGCCCAGATAGTAGGCACAAAAGCCTTTTTTTCTTATTTGTTTGCCCATAGATTTCAGCGGTTAGTGACCGAGGTGTACGACAAAATCTCTGTCCAATATATATCCCGTGTTAGCCCTTTCCAACCCCAAACTCAGATATTGCGCTTGCTATTACACATTGAGATATGAATATTGAAGAAATCAGAGTTGGGGTTCTACCATGATTCAAGTCACAGACGTCGCAAAATGGTACGGTTCAATTAGAGCCGTTGAAAACATCAGCTTTTCGCTTGTGCCTGGCGAAATTATCGGATTTGTCGGGCCCAATGGTGCGGGCAAAAGCACGGTACTCAAAATGTTGGCGACCTATATTTTACCGTCCTCGGGAAAAATCACAATTGATGGCCTCGACGTGGTGACGCATTCCCTGTCCATACGCCGCAAAATTGGCTACCTCTCTGGCGACACACCGCTCTATCAGGCAATGCGCGTGGATAAATTTTTGAGATTTTGCGGCAAAGCGCGCGGACTTTCAGGCGATGTTCTCGAAAAAAACTTCGCCTGGATTGTCGATATATGCGGTCTTTCTCCCCATCTGTACAAACGCATTGACCAGTGTTCCACGGGATTTCGCCAGCGCATCGGTGTAGGGGCTGCTCTCATCCACGATCCGCCTATTCTCCTGCTCGATGAGCCTACACACGGTTTTGACCCTCTGCAAGTTCTAGCATTCCGGGACTTGATCCAATCCCTCAGCGAAAATCGGATTATCTTATTCAGCAGCCATATTATCCCTGAAGTATCTACCCTATCGGACCGCGTACTCATAATACATCAGGGCAATTTGTTGGCTGATGGCTGCATAGATGACCTGGCGCGCCAAACGGGTCAGTCCGAAGATCTCGAGGCCATTTTTACCCATCTTGTGCGTCAACAAAATTAAGGGAGAAATCGCGCATGCCCGATCACTTGCGCCCAAAGAACTTCGCACGGGGTATTGGCGTGATCTTTACCCGCGAAATCAATGCCTATTTTGATACGCCAATCGCCTATATCTATGCCTCTGTCTTCCTCATCCTGTCCTGTTCGACATTTATGAACGCCTTTTTCCTCAATGGCGTACTCGAAATGGCACCTTATTTTGACCTGCTCCCCTTTTTTCTCATACCATTTATCCCTGCCATAACCATGCGTTCATGGGCTGAAGAACGCGCGCAGCATACCATTGAATTGTTGATGACTATGCCCCTGCAACCCATCCAGATTGTAATTGGTAAATATCTATCCGCACTTGTGTTTTATCTCATCGTCCTCTCGGGTACCTCGCCTATCGTTCTCATGCTGCTCTTTCTCGGGGACCCAGACCTCGGTCTGATTTTTTCATCCTATTTGGGCGCGCTCTGCCTGGGCGCATTTTTTCTTTCATTTGGCCTGTTTGCATCGGGGCTTACGCGCGATCAAATTGTCGCTTATGTCGTCGCAATGCTATTGGGTTTTGTATTTGTCTTGAGCGGACACGAAAAAGTGGTTGAAATCCTCGATGGATTGGCTCCCGCATATCATATCGGCAGCCTGCTCTATGAATCACTCTCCATTGACCCGCACTACAGTGCCTTTACCCGCGGCATCATCGCCCTGCCCGCAGTGCTCTATTTCACCTTGCTAAGTGTCCTTTTTTTATGGATGAACGATCTGTCTCTCAAACGAGACCGCGCCTGATATGGATAATTGGATAAAATTTCCTCTGGCTTTTCTCTTTCTTCTCTCCCTTGTATTTTACACCGGTCGTCTTTTGGAGGACCTCGGTACAGGACACCTGTATCTGACGGCAACGCTTTCGGCCGATTCACAAAACTTTTATACCAAACTTGAAGCACCCCTTTCTCTGACGTATATCGTCAAGCACCAGGAGGGAGTGAAAACTCCCGTAAAAACCCTTTTCGCGCGCCTCAAGGCACTGGCTCCTGACCGAATAGATTACCGCATTGTGGATCCCGACTCTGAACCCGGACGCGCTTATGCCATTCAGAAAAAGGCCGCGCCTTTTCATGTGCGCAACATTCAGCGCGACGAACACAGCGAACAGGCGGTCTGGTCTTCACTCGTTATCGCTTATGGCGATCACCCCGATATTTTGATCCCTAAAATAGTTCCCGCAGATATACCGTACCTCGAGCACCTTATACTCGCCCATCTCAAAGCACTCGCCCATCCCCCACGTCCTGTCATTGCTGTTTCCTCGCCGCGCCAGTTCGGTCTCTTCACAAAATTTCTCGGCCAATGGGGTGATATTGCTCCCGCCGATTCCAATGCAATTCCATCGGATGCCGATATCATATTTTGGATCAATCCCGCAACCGCCAACCTTCGTACCCTTCAAAATGCGATAGACAAAGGCCGCACAGTCGTGCTTGCTGGCAGTCCCTATATCATTGACTACGCAGTCAATGATATAGGAGAAGTAACATACCGCGCATATTTAAACGCTGACTGGGAAAAATTCCTGGCACCGCTTGGAATACGCCCACAAGCCGACCTTTTGATGGATCAGAGCCGGGGGGCGATCTTGTTCCGCGATAAAAAAGACGAAATTCACCAGATCAACGCCCCCTTTCACCTGCGCGTTATGCCGGGTTTTTACGACCTCAAAGGCTTTTTATCACCGGCCAGAGGCGCACTGAATTTTGTCTCGGCAGGCGCTCTAACAGTCGATTCGCGCGCGGTATATGAAGCGGACTATCACCTCGATATTCTGGGCACAACCACAGATAATGCGTATATACAACCCATTCCAACAGAGCCATTTACAAACAGCCACCTGAAGGAAGCACCCACAATAGGCAAACAAAATGTGATGCTGCGGCTCAGACACAAGGATCCGTGGAAAGGAGAAATTCTGATACTCGCAACGTCCAGCCCGTTCCGCGATGGCATATTTAACCAACCCAACTACGCGCATCGCGTCTTTCTTCAGACCATCATGCGCACATTCACCGACCACGACCGCATTGTGCGCGGTCGCGTTAAAAGACCATCACCGTCGCCAATACCACAACTAAACGCGACTTCGCGTGTGATCTGGCGGGTCTGTGTCGTATTCGTCATTCCCTTAATCCTTCTAACTCTGGGCGTGTGCTTGTACTATAGCAGACAGATGCGCGTATCCTTCAAGTATCTCTCCCCGCGTGCCTGCATTGCGATATTGGCGCTGATTATCGCCTCCCGCCTCTGGTCCTACCAGTGGGGCCAATTACTCGACCTCACAGCCGAAAAAATACATACTCCTTTGCCATTTTCTCGGGAGCAAGTTCAAAATCAAACTCTGAAAGCCGACTTGATCATCCCTATTCGTGCCCATCTTCCCCCCGCCTTAAAAAAAGTAGAAACCGAGACCATTGCGCGACTCAGGAGCCTCGGCATAAACTACACACTTCGACGGCCCACAGACCTGTCAACAGCTTATCTCAACCGCATTGGTCTGCGCCCATATCAGGTGAGAACCGTGCGGGATGACGTGGAAATTTCTCAATCCGTTATCAGCGGTCTCTTATTACACCGGCCAGGTAGCGCGACAATCATCCCGCGTTTAGATGACCGAATAGCAGATCACCTCGAATTTCTGCTCGCAACGGCAACTCTCCGTCTATCCACGGGCAAAACACCCCATATTGCCCTCATTGCCGAATCCCCGCGCCTTTCTCCCGCCGAGGCGCAGGAGTACCGCCAGAAACATCTGTCACCTCCAAGAGGTACCGATGTATTCAGCGAACTAAAAACGCTTTTGCATACTTATGGATACCGCGTAAGCTATGTCAACCCGCACAACCCGCATCTCCCACCGCAAACCGACCTCGTGATCTGGATGCAACCGCGCCGGGATGCCAGCTCCATGATCGCCCTCTTGAGCCGGCACCTCGCTCGGGGGGGCGGCGCCATTGTCGCACTACAACACTACAATATCCAACAGCGCCAGTACTCGGGTGGAGATTTTGAAACCGTGTACTGGCCTCAGCCCCAATACCAGGACCTCAACCGCTATCTGGAACCCCTGGGCATTGTACAGGCACGCGAAGTCCTCATGGACCAAACCCGCTCGCGCCTCGCCCTTGAGACCCAGATTTATCGGCGCGCAGTCCGCGAATACGACGCGCAGGAAGTGGCTCTTCCCTTTCTCATCCGGGCTGTTCCGCCAAATTTTGATACCACATTGCCCATTACACGACAACTCGGCGACCAGCTCTTTATCTGGGGCAATCGCTTTGTGCCAGATCCGCATCAGCTACAGATGCACGATCTGACGGTAACCCCTCTGATCACCACGTCAAACCGCACCTGGGCATACCACTGGTCGGGCGGATGGTTGCCCAAAACCGCATTCTCCCCAGATTCACTTCTATTGAGCCATCAGCCCCTCGCACTACTCGTGACAGGCGCATTTCCCCTGGCCGAGTTCAATGCATCATCCCCCACACTCACGCACCCAATCCCCAATCCCAAAGGTCATCTGCTGCTAATCGGCAGTTCTGAAATGTTCAAAAACGAGTATCTCTATGCGTCGGGTTTTCAACACGAACAATTCTTGCTCAACGCCGTTGCGTATCTCACATATGGCCCGCAATTTGCCGATCTTCAAGCTCGCCGAAAAATCGCACCCGGCTTTCCCCATTTGTCCGCTGATCAAAAAATCCTCTGGCGCATTCTGGTCGTCGGCCTCGGTCCAATCTCCTTCGTTCTATACGGTTTTTTCCGATACATGAAAAAAAAGGCCATGGTTTAAATCACCATGGCCTTTTTTCTTATTCCACCTACCTGGTCTATCCTTCATCTCCTGCTTTAGCGGAATCTACTACTGTGGGTGCGGGAGCTACATCTGCGGAATCCACTGCTGTAGGCGCGGGCTCAGGCAGTTTCTCTCCCCAGAATGTCGCATCAGTGCTGACCTGATAGACGATGCTCCGATCCGTCAGATACACTTCTGGTCCCTCGCCAATCCGCACGTAATTGCGTGCCCAATCGGTACTCGACCTGCCGAATACCGCGTGGGCGAGCAACTCATCCTTCGCATTATAGATCACGACATGCGTTCCCGTCGCGTCATCTACGGCATACTTGGACCAATTATCAGCCTTGTCTGTCATCGTGGTCTCGCGACTCACCTTCAATACCTGTTCAAATAGTGCCGTGATTCGCTGGTCTCGAACTTTCAGAGTATCGTGTCCCACAATCGTCCACTCAAGATCCTTCTTTTGCAACGTCAGGCTATCGCCCATTGTCATCATTTTAACCTTGTAAATATCATCGGTATTCTCGGGAAAGACCTGGCCTGTGGGCGTCGTATATCCGCTTTCTCGCACCTGCAAGAGCGCGTAAAGCCCCAGTAACACGGCAATCCCGATGAGAAGCCAGTTTAAATTACTCATAGAGTGCCTCCAATCGCTTTGCACGCGCCACCACAAGCCGCCACTGCACCAGCCCTAAAACAATGATCAGCAGCACGGGCAGCACAATATTGAGGGTTTTCACCGTGGTTCGAGTCGTATCCTCCACAGTTTGCAATGGTCGCGTTGTAATCTCGCGCGATCTCAAAGCCACGAGGTCGCGGTCGCCAATGAGCACATCTACCGTATTCATCACAAAAATCCCATTGGACGGCACCTGTCCTCCCCCGCTGTCGAGTAGAAAGTCGGAGGACGACACCAGCACCAATTGGCTCATCACATTTTCCAGGCTATCTGAGGTAGCCGTCGCATAAACTCCCACTACCTTGCCCGGTTCGTTGAGCGATTGAAATGCCTGGTTCTGAATGGGGTTGAGATTGATAAACCCGGCCGCCGCACCCGAATGGTCTGACGTGACCAGCAAAGGTTTCACAAGGCGCGTTGAATCAGCCGTATCGTAAACAATCTCACTGGAAAACAGCATTTGAACTTGCTCTAAGCCACTGACTATTTCGTGATCGGGAAAAGATTGCAACACGGGAAAGAATGGATACTCCACCGCCGAATTAAAGCGCAAAAAACCGCGCTGTTGTGACACCGTAACCGTGCCACAAATTCGATCCATTACCAGATTGTCAGCCAGGCTCACGCCAAAGGTTTCGAGTACTTCAAAGATATTGGACTGAATGGGCGTCCCGCGCTGCGCCTGAAGGTCGCCATTGATCTTGCTTTGCGCCAAAAACAAATTGCCTCCCGAGTGGATATAGTTCTTTAGCGCGCCGAGTGCATCTTCAGACAGAGAATCCACAACCCCATTGACGAGCAACATCTCTATATCGTCGGGCACGCCAGCACCCAAAAAGACCGAGCGCACGTCGTAGGCTTCCCGAAGCCGCGCATTCACCCGCTCCATTGCCGGTGCCGAAGTCCCGGTATTTGCCACTCCCACTACAGAGCGGTTATCGTCAACCAGTTTTTTAATTCGCGTTGTAATCTCGTATTCCAGCCCCGTGGTCGTTTGAATAACCGGCAATACCTCTCGCTTGTCGCCGTAGAGCAGCGCCATTCCCATATAAATGCGCTTTACCTCAAACTTGTCGTTTTCGAGCACTTGCAATTGCACGGGCTGAATACCCGATTTTTGCGCTTCAAGTGCCAATTTTTCATCGTCATCGGGTCTGTAAAACTCAAACCGAAAATTACCATCAGAATACGCGGCATATTCTTCCAGAATATCCTGCAAATACCGCCGCGTATTGCCGTATTGCCCGGGCAAATTTTCGGAAAAATAGACTTTAGCAGTCAAAAAGTCGTCGATCTTCTCGAGGATCACCTTGCTCGATGGCGACAGCGAATAAATCTGATTCTCAGTCAGGTCCAGCCGAAAGAAAAAATTGCGGGAAACCAGATTGCCGAGTGTCACGAGCGCGATAGCAACCACAATAAAAATTACAAAGCTCTTTTGGGAATCAATAACTGGCATGACTACCTCCACTTCCGCATGTCAATAACGCGCACTGTAAGCACCAAAAACAACCAGATCAGCGAACCGAAATACACCAGATTGCGCGAATCTACAACCCCGCGCGACATATTGGACAAATGGTAATCGACCGCCATAAATTGAATGGGCACAGCAAGAGCTGCAGGCACAAAAATCAATAATTTATCGAGCAGATAAAATCCCAATACAAATACTGCCGCGAGGATAAATGCAACCACCTGATTATCCGTCAAACTGCTCGTGAATGTGCCAATAGCTGCGTAAAATGCACCTACCAGAGCCAGTCCCAAATACCCACAGATTACACCGCCGTAGTCGATATTTGTACCAACGGTCAGAAGCGTAAAAAAATGTATCAGCGTAAAACCCAGCCCGGCCAACACCAGGGTAAATGCCGACAAATACTTCCCAATCACGAGTTCGAAATTTTTAATCGGAAGTGTCGCCATCAACTCGTGTGTGCCCGCGCTTTTCTCGCGCGCAAGCACCCCCATCGTGACTGCGGGCACAAAAATCAGGTAAATCATCGGCGTAATATTAAACAGTGCCCGCATATCGGACTGACTGAACAGGAAGAACGTATTGCTAAAGAAATAGCCGTTAAACAGGGCGAAAAACACCAGAAAAATATACGCCATAGGACTCTTGAAATACGCGCCCACTTCTTTGCGATAAATCGCCATCACATTATTCATCGCTCCCTCCTTCCCCGGTCAATCCGCGGAACACATCTTCGAGGTGAACTTGTTTTTGCGTCATCTCCAAAATGGCCCAGCCACTGTTTTTCGCATAATCAAAAATCGCCTCGCGGGGGTCCAACTCACGGGCGTATTCTATCGACAAAACACTGCGTCCATCTGCCATCTCTATATTTGTAACTTCGACCTCATCAACGCTGTTGGTCAGCGCGGCGAGACTCTCTTCATCGGCATATTTTACATCGAGCGTGAGTTGCGTGCGCCCCATAAATCCCGCCATCAACTCTTGACTCGTCCCATTGGCCACAATTTCGCCGTGGTCAATAATCACAATGCGATCTACTGTGGCTTCAATCTCTTGCAAAATATGGCTGGATATAATCACCATCTTCTGCTGACCCAATTCTCGGATCAGGTTCCGAATCTCCACAATTTGGTTGGGATCCAGGCCGGAGACCGGCTCATCAAAAATCAACACCTTGGGATCGTGCAAAATCGCGGCAGACAGCCCCACGCGCTGTTTATACCCCTTTGAACACGCAGAAATGGGCAGATGAATCACATCGTGCAAACCACACTGTTCGACTACGCGATCCAAAGCCATCTTGAACTCTCCGGCCTCCATGCCGCGAATTTGAGATATAAACTCGATATAGTCATACACTCTCATTTCCCCATACAGGGGATTCATCTCGGGCAAATAGCCGATTTGCTCGCGAATATCCAGCGAATGGTCCTGAATATTCAGGTCATCTATAAATACATTGCCAGCACTTGGTGCTAAAAAGCCCGTCATAATTTTCAATGTCGTAGATTTGCCCGCGCCATTTGCACCCAGGAACCCGACGATTTCGCCGTCGTCAATCTCAAAATCAATGCCCTTAAGTGCATGAATATCGCCGTAGTATTTCTCCAAATTCTCAACTCGAATCATTCTGGAACTAACCTCCTGTGAGTTAAGGGGAAGGACGACTAATTTTTTAAGACCGAAAATTTAAACAAGTTTATGAAAAAAAATCAAGGAAAATCAGAAAAAAACCACCTATAAAACCAAATATACACAGATAAAAGGTAAAAAATAAAAAAGGGCGTGCCCACAGGCCGCCCTCTTTTCACACTTCACACTTCACACTCCACACTTCATTCAATCCCATAAATCCGGCCCAAATTACCCCCGAAGATCAGAGCTTCCGCGTCGTCACCCAATTCCAACCGCTGAATCGCCCGCTTGACCTGAATTGGGCGATATTCTGGCAAATTGGACCCAAAAACAATCCGTTCGGGTCCCAATTCTTCAACGGCCTGTTTGACCTCATGCGGCACGGTTTCTTCGGGATTAATTGCCCACAACTTGTGAAATCGCAGAATCGTTGTGCCCAGATATACATCGGGACATTCACGACACACTTCAAGGGCTGTGTCAAATCCATCGGGAAAGCCCATGTGGTCCATAATAATGGGCACGCCAAGCACTTGTCGCGCCACATTGCCAATGCGCTCGGCACTGCAGTTGTCGCGCCCGGAATGAATCGATACCACAATCCCCAGATCGCGCGCCGTCTCAACAAACGGAATGACCATGGGATCATCCACATTGTATTTGTGAATAGCGCCCATCAACTTCACGCCCTGAGCACCGCGATCTACATAATTCTTTAATGCTGCAATTCCTTCTTCGCCCCAATGTGGATCCACGAGCGGACAGGGCAAAAGCTGGGGATGTCCCGCTGTCTTGTCGAGTAACCCATCATTATCGGGAAGTGGCTTGGTCTGCGGCATAACCACCGCCATCTCAAATCCCGCTTCAGCTTCACATTCCAGCAAAGCGTCAACCGTTATCTGCTGCCCATACCAATCATCTGTCAAATACGCTTCAAAATCTGCGGTAATCATCATGCCCTCCTTTATTACCGAATATCCACGGGTGTCATCTCCAAAACCTGTCGCGGCTGCCCCACTGTGCGCGCAAAGCGAAAAACGGGTTGCAACTCTGTGGCGAGTCTCCCCAACGCATCGTCCCTGCTCAGCGTGCGGATCAGGCCCTTTTCCATCACCTGTTCTATTAGCGTCTTTTCCTTGGGAAATACCACGAGGTTGAGAGGTGCATCGGTTTCCAATTCCAATGCCTCCCGAATCAGATGCATCGCGGTCTTCATGCCGCCCAATTCATCGACCAGACCGCGCGTCCTGGCATCTGCCCCAGTCCAGATTCGTCCCTTTGCCACAGTGTGAACATCGGCCTGTGACATGTCGCGCCCCTCTGCTACCTTCGCCGTAAAATCTTCATAAATGCGGTCCAACCACGTCTGAAATTTCGCCCATTGCTCGGGCGTAAATTCTGCACCCGTGCCCCATATCAGCGCGTTTTCGCCTACCTGCGCCGTATCCCAGGTAATGCCCAGCCGTTCCCAAAATTCAGTTGTCACAAACTTTCCCGCTAATACCCCAATGGATCCCGTGATACTACCGGGTTGCGCCACAATTTTATCGGCATTCATCGCCACAAAATATCCCCCGGATCCGGCTACATTACCCATTGATACAACTACTGGTTTGTCGGCCTTCTTAGCTTTGGCAACCTCGCGCCAGATCGCATCTGAGGCAACGTAAGACCCACCGGGAGAGTCTATTCGAAACAAAATTGCACGTACATCCTTATCCTTCACAGCATCGCGAAAAGCTTTGGTCAACGTAGTCGCGCCCATTGTAGCAGACCCATATAAGGGATCGTAGGCACTCTTCCCGCGAAGCACAGGCCCCACGCCGTAGATCAACGCCACCTTTGTCCCTTCACCATAAGGTTTTTCATCAATGCGCTTGAGATAATTTTTTATATCCAACCATTTGGTATCTTCGCCATGCTCGTTCTTCACCAGATCGCGCACCTCATCCCAATACGCCAGACTATCTACCAGGCCTTCGGCATGGGCAGATAAGGCCAAAAAAGGCCCGCGATTGATGAGGTTGCGGACAGCTTCGGGCGTTGTACCCCGCGCCTGTGAAATACCCAGGACCATCTGATCGACCATCGACTTTAAAAGCGCTTCACTCGCCTCGCGGTGTGCGTCTGTAAATTTGGTTTCGGTATATAGGTTCATCGCATTTTTATACTCATACCGGTGATCCATCTGCACACCAATTCCAAGCGAATCCAATGTCCCCTTGACAAAAGGATGCTCCATCGCCAGTCCCATCAAGCCCACATCGCCCGAGGGCTGAAGATAGATGCGCTCAAATGCCGTCGCCAGATAATATCCGACATTTCCCGACCCGAATTCGCCAAATGTCTCGGCAAAAATCGCGGTGGGTTTTCCGCTTTTTCCAAAATCCAGAACCGCATCTCTTATCTCTTGTGCCTGTGCAAAGCCCATCGCTGCGCCGCCTCCACGAGCCAGCAATCCCACAACGCGGTCATCCGAAGCCGCCGCGTCTAAAGCACCGACCACATCGCGCAACGAGCGCACATCGTCTGAGATTAACTTTGCAAATGGATCTTCGGACACATACTCCGCAACCCCCTGCTCCAGGTTGATCTCCAAAATCACCTGATCGGGTACGGGATCTTCGCCAGATAGCAATACAACTGACAAGATGGTCAGGGCGACCAGCCCAACCGTAATCCCACCAATCCACGCCAAAATTCGACCTATTTTCTTCCGCATAAAAACCTCCAGATAACCGGATCAAAATGACTTGTTGACATTGCTCAGATTGCAGTGAGACGCGCAAATATCTCGCTGTGTTTCGACAAGTTAGTGATTAGAGACTTCCCATACAAGAAAAAAAAGGGCATTTTTAAAAATGCCCTTTTGAGTAATGACGCAGATCAATGCCCTCGCATCAGACAACTGATTCCAACAACCCTTGACTGCGGCGGTCCAGTGCTCGTATATCGGGCACCTCAAAGCGATTGTTATCCACATCAAAAATCATCAGCCGCGTCTCTCCCAACCACTGCGCGTCTTCGGCGACGGACTTGGCTACAAAATCGCGCCTGCCCCTGTCTGTATCGACAGTCCAGTACGTCACCCCGTATTCATTTTGCAACGCCACGATCTTTTGAATCTCCGCCGTCAAATACCGATTGTCCAGTTCTTCATACACCAGAGACCGGCTCTCTTCTGTCAAATCAGACAGATCCTTGATCATGCAGATCGCTTCATCTTTAATATCCAGAATGCAAAAATAGCGATCTGGTTCTGTCAACGGCGCTGCCCGCACCACTTTCACGCGGGTATAGGACCGATCCCCTTCAATCGTCATCCGCAAAATCCACTGCGGCTCTTTAAACAAGCGGATCTTACGCGGATCAACCGATTCGGGATGCACCATCTCAATGGGTATCGGCGTCCATTCCTCTGTGTTTTCTGCAATCTCTTCCACTTCCATCTCCAGCATATCCGTAGCCATCAAAATCTCCAATCAGAATTACCCTACTCCAACTCTACCCCCACCGCAGTCATAAACATATCCAGCGTCGTCTCTTGCTGTGTCTTGACCAGGCGATAAAAAATGCCCTCTCGATCCATCAACTCACGATGCGTACCAACTTCGGCGATATTGCCTTCATCCATAACCACGAGTCGATCCGCGCTGCGAAGGGTTGACAGACGGTGTGCAATGGCAAATGTCGTACGCCCCTCAACCAGGCGCGCAATCGCCATTTGGATCTTCTTCTCGGTAGGTGTATCCAGCGAAGACGTGGCTTCATCGAGAATGAGAATCCGCGGATTGTGCAAAATTGCCCGCGCGATAGATACCCGCTGTTTTTCGCCACCTGAGAGACGCCCCCCGCTTTCTCCCACTCGCATATCATAACCATCGGGCTTTTTGACAATGAACTCGTGTGCTTCGGCTGCGATTGCGGCGCGCATCACCTCGTCAAAAGTCGCATCTGGTTTGCCATAGGCGATGTTTTCGGCAATCGTGCCGTCAAACAAAAATGGCTGCTGATGTACCATCCCAATTTGGGATCTCAAATCGCGCAAATTAACATCGGTCATCGGCACACCATCCACCAGCAACTGCCCGCGGTCGGGATCGTAGAATCGACACACCAGATTGATCAGCGTTGACTTGCCAGCACCCGATTTGCCCACAAGCCCAATCATCTCGCCCGCTTTCACCTCCAGGTCAACCCCCTTGAGCACGGGCTTGCCGGGGTCATAACCAAAAAACACGGACTCGAACTTCAAATGGCCCTCGATTTTTGGCAACCGCACGGCATCGGGTTTTTGGTATGGTTCGGGTTCGGAATCAATCACCTCGAACACGCGTTGTGCACCGGCAAATGCCCGCAAAATATAACTGTAAAAATCGCCAAACCAGCGCAATGGCTGGTACAACATCCAGAGATAACTCATAAATGCGATTAGCGCACCCAGCGTCAGTTCCCCGCCCAGAATCTGTCGTCCACCAAAATACCAGACAAAAAATACCCCTGCGTTCATCAACAGATTTGTCACGTTAAAAAAAACAAACCAGGCCCGTTCGCCCCGGGTATCCACATCGCGCAGATCTTCGTTGTATTGGTCAAAACGCTCGCTCTCCTTTGCTTCCTGTGCAAATGCCTTCACAACGCGAATACCGTGAATCGACTCATTCAACTGCGCCGATAGCCTGCCCCACTTTCCCGACCACTGGGTCCAGAATGTCATAATGCGGTACCATATCCGTGTGCCGGCAAATACAATCAGCGGAATAGGTGCCACCACAAACAGCGTGAGTTGCCAGTTCATCCACGCCAGAAAGCCCAGAATACCGACAAATAACAAACTGTTTGAAAACACATAATAAAAATCATACGTCATGATCACTTCCATGCGGTCCGTATCATTATTCATGCGGGACGTCAGCGCACCCACTTTTCGCCGATCGTAAAAGCGAATGGGCACCATCTGAAACGCGCGGTAGAGATCTTCCCGCAAATCACCGATAGCGCGCAACCCCAACGACCGACTCAGCGCAGCCATCACCACATCGACCACCCAGATTAACAGCCGTATAATAATAAGCCCTAAAATCAACAGTCCCAATCGATCAAGACGATCTGTTGACTCAATTAATGGAATTGCAACTGCGTCCCAACCCGCCGTCAAAACACCGTCAATCACATACTCCGTAATTTTGGGTGGCAACAGCGTAAATAAAGCGCTGATAAATGTCAGTGCTATGGTTGTAATCAGACGCACGGGATAAGCCGCCATATACCCCACGATGCGCCGAAAAGTCTGCCACTTTTTTAAACACGCGGCACACACCCCATTTTTTTCCGGCAGTCTCCTGCCACAATGCTCGCATTGCGTCTGCTCCAGCTCTGTGGGCAACGTCAACGGCTCATTGTCCTTCAACTGCCGAATCCCATCGGCCACTTCGGCAAACACGGCGGTAAGAGATGGCGAATAGGGCACATGCATCCCGGGTCCTGCTTTGTGCGTCAAGGCCAGAGTGCCCAACCCCACGCGCTCCTCCACTTTCACATCTTCCACATCGCCAATCGCCATCGACTGCGTACCATCCACACCCGATTCGGGAATCACCAATACCTGTTGATCGGTCACCACCACCCACTGCGGGTTGTAATTCAGGGACTCGTCCAGATCCGTCGCGACCTGCATCAGCACCGTCTCGCCATTGGGCTTCGCCGCACTAAGTTTCCTTGCCACGGATGGCGGGAGTTTTTCGATCAATGGTTTTCCCGATAAGTGATTCATGTAAACCTATTCCTTAATCGCAATAATCTGTGAAATCTCTTCTTGCATCTGCACCAATTTGTAAAACATGCCCTTCTTTTCGAGCAATTCTCGGTGCGTGCCCATTTCCACAATGCGTCCGGCATCCATCACTACCAGACGGTCAGCATTGCGAAGGGTGGATAAACGATGGGCTATTGCAAAAGTCGTTCGTCCTTTGACC